>NZ_JBRKNW010000006.1:0-113768 GCF_053010325.1 Streptococcus sp. P25B114
AAACTTTAGGCTGGAAATCTCCTATCGATATCAGAAAAGCTTTACTAGAAGCTAGCTCCTAGTAAAGCTTAACAAATGGATAACTTCAAAATCACCTTTTTGGTCTCACATCATTGACAAAGGTACAAGACCAATAAATAAGTAGAGGGGAGTAACCTGCCAACCAGCTCTGCTATTTTATGATACAATAAAGGCATGAATACAGTAGATACCATTATTATCGGAGCGGGACCTGCTGGCATGATGGCCGCTATTTCTTCCAGCTTTTACGGCAAGAAGACCCTGCTCCTCGAAAAAAACAAGCGTTTGGGCAAGAAACTATCTGGCACAGGTGGCGGACGTTGCAATGTGACCAACAACGGTACTTTGGAAGACCTGCTGGCTGGCATTCCCGGCAATGGCCGCTTTCTTTACAGCGTCTTTTCTCAGTTTGACAACCACGACATCATGAATTTCTTTCAGGAAAATGGGGTCAAGCTCAAGGTCGAGGACCACGGCCGTGTCTTTCCGACCACCGATCGCTCCCAGACCATTATCAAGTGCTTGGAGATGAAGATGCTGGAAAACGGCGTGGACATCCGCACAGGAACTGAGGTGGTTTCCGTTCGCAAGATGGACGACCTCTTCCATGTCAAGACCAGCGAGGAAGTCTTTACAGCTCCCCAGCTCATTGTCACCACCGGCGGCAAGACCTACCCTTCGACTGGCTCGACTGGCTTTGGTCACGACATTGCCCGCCACTTCAAGCTGGAAGTCACAGAAATTGAGGCCGCTGAAAGCCCCGTTCTGACCGACTTCCCCCACAAGAAGCTCCAAGGCATTTCCCTGGACAACGTCACCCTGACCTACGGCAAGCACGTCATCACCCACGACCTGCTCTTTACCCACTTTGGCCTGTCGGGTCCCGCTGCCCTTCGTCTGTCTAGTTTTGTCAAAGGCGGCGAAACCGCATTTCTCGATGCTCTGCCGACTCATTCTGAACAGGACTTGTTTGAGCATTTAGAAAAGAACAGGGAAAAATCCGTCAAGAATGCCCTCCGAGAACTCATGCCAGACCGCCTAGCCGACTTTTTCGCTGAAAACTACGACTGCAAGGTCAAACAAGTTTCCCAAAAAGACCTGACTGAACTGGTCACCCTCCTCAAAGCCTTACCTATCAAGATTACCGGCAAGATGTCCTTGGCCAAGTCCTTTGTGACCAAGGGAGGCGTTGACCTCAAGGAAATCAATCCCAAAACCTTGGAAAGTAAGAAAATCCCTGGCCTCCACTTTGCAGGTGAGGTCTTGGACATCAACGCCCATACAGGCGGCTTTAATATCACCTACTGTCTTGCAACTGGCTGGGTGGCAGGGAGTTTGCATTATTAGGAGGGAACCATGCCTATCAATTCATTCGGTCAAGAAATTGGTATGCCCTTGCCACATTACACCAGTGGTGAGCGACCAAGTCTGGAGACTATACAAGGACACACAGTCCGCTTAGAAAAACTGAGCCTGCAACATGCAGATGATCTCTATCAGTTTTATGGACCAAATGCCAAGAAAGCTGACTGGACCTACTTGGCCCTTGAACCCTTTGCAGACCGTGACTCTTTTCAAGCCTATTTCCAGACGATATTGGATTCTATTGACCCTTATTATCTAGCTATTGTGGACCAGGAAAGCCAACAAGCCATTGGTAGCTTGGCACTAATGAATATTGTTCCAAATCACCGTAGCATCGAGGTTGGCTGGCTTATCTTTTCTCCTCAACTGCAACGAACCCGACAGGCGACAGAAGCCCACTATCTTCTCATGAACTATGTGTTTGAAGAACTGGGCTATCGACGTTATGAATGGAAATGCGACTCGCTCAACCAAGCCATTCAGGTCGCTGCCAACCGTCTGGGCTTTACCTACGAAGGTACCTTCCGTCAGGCTCTAGTCTATAAGGAACGCAATCGGGATACCGCCTGGTTTTCTCTATTAGACCACGAATGGCCCGACCGCAAGCATGCCCTTGAAAACTGGCTAAAGGATAGTAACTTCAATGGCCAGGGGCAGCAAAAACAACCCCTATCCTCTTTCTAAATTCAAGCAAAAATCTGCTTGAATTTTTTTGTTTTTTATTGTATGATAAATCCATAACAATATAACAAAAAGGAGATTGGCTATGCAACTGAAATTATCTTCTATTTCCAAGAAATTCGACCATAAAATCATTTTGGAAGACGCTTCTTTTACCTTTGAAAAAGGGAAGATTTACGGCTTGCTGGGGCGGAACGGAGCTGGTAAGACAACCCTGTTTAACTGCATTGCCCGAAATCTGACCTTGGATAGTGGCTCGATTCAGTTTGTAAAGGATGGAAATGCCTTTGACTACGATAATACGGACATCGGATTTACCCAAACCTACCCACAACTGCCTGCCTTTATGACGGCCTATGAATTTGTCCGTTTCTATATGGATATTCACAAGGATAAGCTCAAATCTCCTCGCAGTCCAGAAGAATGGCTGAACTTAGTCGGTATCGGAGAAGAAGACCAACATCGTCTGCTCAAGGATTTTTCCCACGGTATGCAGAACAAGGTCCAGTTACTCCTGTCTTTGATTGTCCAGCCTCCTGTCCTGCTCTTGGATGAGCCGCTGACGTCCTTTGACCCCGTGGCTGCCCACGAGTTCAAGCAGCTGATTCGGGAAGCCAAAAAAGATTCCGTGATTATCTTTTCCACCCACATTCTACAACTGGCTCAGGATCTCTGCGACGAGATTGTGTTGCTCCATCACCAAGAACTACAGGCTGTTCCGAGTGACAAGCTCCACGACCCTGATTTTGAACAGGAAGTGGTTGCCTTGCTGACAGTAGACTAGGAGGAGCTTATGAAAACCATTCTACGTTATTTTTGGTATCAGGAAAAGTACAACCTCTATCGGACCGTCAACGGATTTTTCTACTATTTGCGAAAACTGCCACTTGTGGGCAAGAGCATTCCAGAGAGTATTTTCAAGTCTTACAGTTTTAAGTCTGGTCTCTTTTTGATCCTGCACATCCTCTCCATCCCCAGTCGTTTTCTTGTCAAGGGAATTTGGTTAACCATCTATTCTTGCATTGCTGCCTTCTGGATTAAACTCCTATCCAACAATCAGCTGGACTTTTGGCAAATCCCGTCAGATACTTGGCTCCTTGGCTTTTCTCTATGGCTGGTCTTTGTTGGCTATGCCTATCGGTTTGGCAAGGGATTTGAGCCTTTTATCGCCAAGTCCGAACGGGAATTCATGCAAAATTTTGGACTTTCCCAGTCTAGTTTTCTCCAGAGCCAACTCTTTGTAGAGCCTATTATCTCCAGTCTGGCCTACCTGCCTGCCTTGCTAATTTTTTCTAGCCTATCAGAAAATTGGCTCTATCTGCCTCTAGGATTACTGACCATTCCAGCAGGAAGCTTTGCTGGACAGGCTCTCAACCGCTGGTTTTTTAATCGACGGATTCTATCCCGCCGTCATTCTTGGCAATCTTGGATTATCTTGGGTACTGGTCTAGCAGCTATTGCCAGTCTTATCCTTTTCCGCAATCATCTGTCGCCCATCTTTTTACTGCCTGTGCTTGTCTGTCAGGTCTTGCTGATTTGGTTTGGCTATCGTTATTTGAAACAACAGACCAACCATCTGGATTATCTCTACTATTGCATGGACCAGTCCTTGCAGATGGATAAGAAACTTTTTGAGCTGACCAAGGGGAACGAATACACCCATCAAGGTCTGCAGATGCAGGAGAAACTCAAACTCAAAAAAGGCAAGGACCTTAGTCACCTGTCTGGCATGAACTACCTAAACGCTCTGCTATTTGACCGCTACCGAACCATCCTAGAGAAAAAATCCCTCTTTCGGGTCGGCATTCTGGTCTTGATTTTTGCGACCTTGGAGCTCATTCGGTTCTTGGACCCGACCTTTACGGTTCCTGCCGAGAAAGGATTTCTACCCCTCCTGCCGGTGACCTTTATAGTCATGTATGCCGGCTCAATGGGGAAAACCATTGCCCAAATGGTCTTTGTCAACTGCGACCTTTCCATGCTCCATTACCCCTTTTATCGGGAACCGCAGACCATTATTGCTGGTTTCAACTACCGATTCAAGCAGTCTATCTTCTACAACGCTCGCTTTGCTGTCACCCTCTTTTTAGGGCTTGTCCTCTTTACACGGGCGACATACACTCCTGGCAGCTATCTGCTAACTGCCCTGCTATTGACCAGCCTGACCGCCCTCTTTTCCTTTCATGACCTCTTTATCTATTATATGTTGCAGCCCTTTACCAAAGACATGGAAGTGACCAACCCTGTCTATAAATTTCTCAGTGGAGCCCTCTACTGGGTGGCCTATCTCAATAGCCGTGTAGATATTGGTTCTCACTACTATGTCATCGGCGTGTCATGCCTTCTCCTGCTCTACGTCGGCTTCGGCTATTTCTTTCTCTTGAAAAAAGCTCCGCATACCTTTAGATTGAAGGCATAATACCTTCTGCAAACAACTCTCGTGACAACTCAGACTTTTTAGACAATTTTATCTGAATACACAAAAAGGCGACCACAATCGCCTTTTTTAATATGTCTATTTACAAAATCTTGTTCTCCCCTGTTTCACGGTGGAGCTGATAAAAACTAATCTTCTATCTGCAACTGGAATCGGGTGTGACCGACCACATAGTCTTCGATTGGCCCGTCTTGATTGCAGACCAGACCATGGAGGACACCGCCATAGACAGCACCGCCATCCATGCCAATTTTTCCATCACCACTGTCCCAAATCTGACTGATCCGCGTCTTAGTTCCAAACAAATTATAGACTGGTGTATGGCCGAAAATAATCCACTTGCCAGTTTCATTAGCTGCCTCGTGGAACTTGGATCGCAACCAAACCATGTCATGCTCACTGGTTTCCCGCCAATCATCCAAGGTCAGGTCAACCCCCGCGTGAACAAAGATATAGAGCTCCGTTTCTAGATAGTAGGGACAAGATTTGAGAAAGTCAATCAATTCCCCATATTGCTCTGAAACCTGATGGGCATCAACCATACCATCCACCGACGCATCCAAGGAACGCCCCAGCAATGAATTGATGGTCGTATCACCACCATTTCTCTGATAATGGTCATAGCGGTCTTGAGGGTCCCGCAACCAGGCCAGGAACATCCGCTCATGATTACCTGTCAGGCAAATGGCTCCCTGATTCTGCACCAAATCCATGACCAATTCCAAACAAGCCTTGGAATCCTCACCCCTGTCAATTAAATCCCCTAAAAAAATCAATTGCTGACGCTCAGGATTCCACTTCTGCAACAAATCAACCAAGAGTTGATACTTGCCATGAACATCCCCGACTACAAAATACTCTGGTTTCATAGACCTGTCTCCTTGTAAAACCATTGTACCATAATTTGAGGCATAAGAAAAACCGACCGTTTCCGATCAGTTTTTTTTAAGTCATTCAGGCAAATATTTGAACCATGCTATTCAACTGTACAACTGGGGAAATGGCTGTAGAAACATGAAGAGTTCCTGGTAAGGTCCCTTCTGTCGAGCCATCAAATGAAATGGTGATATGACCTAGAGCTGAAAGGTTTTGCTCTACGACAGAACCAACTGCTGTAATGGGATACTCCACACCGTCAATGACCAAGCGTCCACCAACCTGGATAGAGCCGGACAAATCCTTGTTGCTAATCTTGTAGCAGTATTCTGCCAAATCCACCGGAGCTTCCAAGCCAAACAAAATCAGCATGTTCGCCTCTGTAATCATTTCTGGAGCTTGGGCTCCGATACTTACAATAGTTGCTTCAAAAATTTTTGTCATTCTTCTATCCTAACCTATTCAATAATATTTTTGCTTAGCTATACAAACCGAAACTTGCCAACCAAGCAACGATGACACGTGGGACACCGTTCAAGAATCGTGAGTAGAGTACCGCTGGTACACCAACTTCAACAGTTTCAGATTCTGCTTCTGATAGACCAAGAGCTACCGGAATAAAGTCACATCCATTTTGCGTATTGATTGCAAAGAGGGCCGGAAGAGCCATTTGTGGCGGAATATTACCCTTGCCAATTTCCACACCAATCAGGGTACCGATAATTTGACTGATAACAGCACCTGGGCCTAAGAGTGGAGAAAGGAATGGCAGTGAGCAAATGAAACCAATCAAAATCAAGCCCCATACATTACCAGCCAGTGGCACCATGAGTTTTGCTAGCCAGTTTCCGACACCAGAACCTTGGATAACCCCAATTAAAAGAGATACAAAGGCCATGAATGGAATAATGGTGTTCAACATGGTTTGAATGGCTTCACGAGCCGCTTGGTTAAAGGTCGCAACAACTTTACCAGCTCCCATACCGATCCGAGCAATCAAGCTAGACTCTGCACGTTGTTCGGTAATTTTTTTGCTGGTATCATAAGTCGGTTTTTTCTCAGTTGCGACGCTTACTACGGTGGCAACATCAGAGCCATCTGCCAAGCTAATCTGTTCCACACCAACGTTTGAAACATAGATGTCTTCTGTAATGTACTGAGCCAGGGGACCGCTCTTTCCTGTTGGAATCACATTGATGGTTGGGATACCTTTTTTCGGATAGATACCACAACGAAGGGTTCCACCACAATCAACAATGGCAAGAGCAATTTCTTCATCTGGAATAGACGTTTTGAAACCATTAACTGCTTCCATACCGGTTAATTCTGCGATTTTATCCACAATAGCAGGCTTTTCACCGCCACCTGTGATATAGATAAACTTGTGTTTTTCTTCTGTCGGAGTGATGACCAGAGGGCCACCAAAACCACCACTACCTTTTACAACTTTTATGCTTTTGTATGCCATAGGAATGTCCTCTTTCTATCAAAGTGTCTTGCTAAGAGTGATGCCTTGCTGTTTTGAAACGTAGGCTGTTGTAAAGTCTGTGACCCAACCGCCTACAAAGTTCATCACCAAACCAACCAAGAGATACCGAATTGCCAAGTCCATAGTATTCAAACCAAGTGCTTGGACACCTGAGGCAATCCCCATCCAGACAAACAATTCACCTGGGTTGATGTGTGGGAAAACACCATTTGACGTATGACAGAATTGCATCTGTGCTGCAACAAAGCCTGGTTTATAGTATTCTGGTAAGAAACGTCCCATGCTGATAGACATCGGATTTCCTAAGATAAAGGCTGACACGAATGGCAAAATCATGTAACGACTAACAGGGTTTTTAGCGGAAGCCTGTGCCAGCTTGTTGACCCGCTCTTCTCCCAAGAGGGCAATCAAGGTATTCATGGCTACCAAGAGCATGAGAACAACAGGTACGATACCCGTCATCCAGCTGATAAAGGTTTCCCCACCCAGCTTGAAGAGATTCATAAAGCCTTCGGCAAATTTTACAATATAGTCCATAATAAACTCCTTTGTTTTTTACTTTTTGAACTGTAACTTAAGACGAGTGGACAAGAGTTTTAATTGATTGCCCACATTCAACACGGGTGCGAACTTCGGAACATCCTCGTAATTCCCAGCTTCTGTCCTGAGAAAAACTTCTCTGGCATCCTCAATCGCAATCTGCAAGAGCTTGTTCTCCTTTCTTATCAGTGGATTGTAGGTGTCGAAGTAGTGAATATCCTGACCGATATAGTCTGGCATAATCTTAAAACGTGCCGCAACGGTTACTCCCTGCATCCGTCTAGCATCTAAGACCTTCCCCGACTGATCTACTGCAAACATGACAATAGTCCCAGCCTTTATTTTTCCTGCTCGACGTCCGATGGCCACACGGCCCTTTTTACGCAATTCAGAATAGGTCGTATTAAAATGTTTCAGCTGTTTGAGCCCGAAGATGATTTGCAAGATATAGGCAAGAATCACCACCGCTCCCAAGATATAAATAGAATCCATTTTTTCCTCCTATTCTTCCACCTTACAAGGTCAGCATATCTGACCATTGGTCAATGCCCAGTCGCTCCTTGATGTGCGACTGCTTGCCCATACGGAAGGTGTTGTCAAAAATATTAAATAGTAAATCTTGATTAAACTCATCCAATTCTGACGGAACAAAAATCAGAACGAAATCTTGGACTGTCAGTCCGGTTTGACTAGATAAGTGCAAGTTGTCTTGAACAGGCACCACCAGTATAATCTGCTCTAAACTTGCATCTGTCAAATGTGGATAAGCATAGCCATTTTCAGAAATAGCTGGGTGAGCTGATTCTTTTTCCTGTAACTTGTCTGCCACTTCCTGTCCAATGACCTGCTTGCCGACTAATTGTTCCAACAAGGCTTGCTTATTGTCCTCATAACTTTTATTTTCATCAAACAGAGCCAGCTCCACCTGACAATGCATCTGGATTTTACGTCCCAGTACCGTCCGTTCTAAAGCTTCCCGCTCTGCTTGATTTTCCTTGGTCACCAAAGACAAGGACAAGAAGGGTTGGAAGAGTTCCTGGCTGTATAAGAGATTGTCCGTGAAGATAAGGTCATAGGTCCGATTCAGTTCCTCATACGGCGGATGATTGGCAAAATCCAAGAAATCCAACTGCACTTCGCTATTGAAAATCTGGCGAATCTGATTATCTACCAAGTAACTAAAGGATTGACCCGACTGTGTGATGACAGCTACCTTGGCAATCAAAGGCTTGCTCTTACGAGCCAGTAATAACTCCATCCAGGCAGCTAATAGGACAACTTCCTTGTCCGAGATTGTTAGACCTGTCCGTTCCATCACACGCTCGACGAAAAATTGAGAGACCACCTTGGAGAAGGAACTTTGAATCAGCTGCTCACGTAGGCTAATCTCTGTGAACTGCCATTTCATAACACTTCGATTGAGCATATAGACCAAGTGACGTTGCAGGATAAGGGCACTTTCTTCAATATCCAAGCTAATGCCAAATTCCTGTACCGTCAAGTCCAAGACCTGCTCTGCCATTGCCAGAATATCCGAACGTCCAATCTCTGAAGCCAATAGGCCAATCTGCATCGGAAAGGTTAGAAAGGCTTTTTCTGCTCTGCTGATTTCTCGTCCTAAGAAGTAGGACAGAATATCATAGAAGATAGACGGCAAGTCCAGCTTGTCTTGGCTAGTAAACCAGGATAAACCTTCGTCTCCTAGCGGCTTTTCTTTTCGCAGAATAGTCAGTTTCAATGTCGATAGGAAAGTCCGCTCCACATCAAGTGGAAATCGCTGATTATCCATGAAGTCCGCATAGGTTGCCAACAATTCCTGAGGCAATTCCAACTCGTGCTCCAGATAATCCATGACTTCATAGAGATAGAGCAAGCGTTTGTTCAACTCTGTCCCGACGATTTTGATACCGACACCAGACTTGGACTCCAATTCCAACTGATAACTCAGCAAAACTTCCTTCATCCGATTGATATCACGACTGAGGCTTCGCCTGCTGATACCTAGCTCCTCTGCAATGATATCGGCTGAAATAAAATCATCTGTTTCTAATAAGGTTTGGAAGAAAATTGCCTGCCGCTTATGAAAGGAGTTCAAATCTGTTGACAGTAGTAAATCCTCTGTAACCAAAAGCTTGAAAGCTGCCTCATCAACGATATGCAGACTTAATTTTCCACCTTTTTCTTGAATGGAAAAGATATGGTCGTAGCTATACAAAAGCCCCTCTATCAACAATTTCAAAGAGTGCCTAGATAGATTCAATCTCTCTTCCAAGCTATCGTAACTGACACTGGCATGAGATGATAAGTAATACAATAAGGCTTTTTTGTTTAGCTCTAAACTCATTTCTCTTTCCTAACCTCTGGTTTTTCCGCCTGCCACGTTGGTCGTCACACCGGTAATGTAGCTAGCCCTATCTGACAAGTAGTAGCAAACCAAGTCCGCTACCTCACTCAAACGACCGCTACGTCCTAGTGGAATGGTGCTGGTATTTCCGTACCCTGCACGCAATTCATCAACTGTTTTTCCACGTGTATAGGCTAGTGCTTCTTCGTAGGCTAGCGTGCGCAGGCCAGTTGCTTCCATGATACCCGGTGCAATTCCTACCACACGGATACCATGCTTGGCCAATTCCTTGGACCAAGACCGAGTCAGCGAATAAACTGCTCCTTTGGTCGCTGCATAGACACTCTGTCCCTCACTACCTTCTAGACCTGCTTCTGAAGCCATATTAATGATAACACCTGAACCCTTGGTTGCCAAAATACGAGCAACTTCTTGGGATACGAAGAACAAACCTTTGAAATTGATATTTATCATCTTATCAAACTTAGCCTCATCAAGTTCATACTGGCTGGCTTCTTCCTTTGTATCGACCAACAAGCTTGGAATGTTGATTCCCGCATTATTGACCAGACCATCAATGGTCCCAAAATGTTCTACGACTGCTGCAACTGCTTCTTTTACAGCCTGATGACTGGCTACATTTGTTTCCACAAAAAGTAGTCGCTCGTGGGATACGTCCGAATCTCGAATATCCAAGTTAGCGACCTTGGCTCCCTGCTCCAGCAATCCTTCTACGATAGCTAGACCAATACCTGAACTTCCACCCGTGACAACATAAACCTTATCACGAATATTCAACCAATCTGACATCATCATGTCCTCCCCTTGTTTTCTAACATATTCAGTATAAACTGAAAACGCTTCAAAGTTAAGGACAGGATTTTTCAGACTGTTAAAAAAATAGTGTCTAGAAGTATCATATCTCTTAGTATAACAGATTTGCTATCGGAATCTTTTTTGACAAGTAAAAAACGACAGTCTTTTTGACTGTCGTTTATGAAGCTATACTTTGGTTTTCTTACAAACGTGCGTTCAATTCTGCACCAAGTTCTTCAAATCCTGGTTTACCAAGAAGGGCGAACATATTTTTCTTGTAAGCTTCTACACCTGGTTGGTCAAATGGATTGACACCATTGAGGTAGCCAGACAAGGCAATAGCCAATTCAAAGAAGTAGATAGTGTAACCAAGTGTGAACTCATCTTGTTGTGGCAGAGTGACAAACATATTTGGCACACCACCATCGGTATGGGCAAGAAGAACACCGTCTGTTGCTTTCTTATTGACAAAATCAACATCCTTACCTTGCAAGTAGCCAAGACCGTCCAAATCTTCTGCCATTTCTGGAATCAGAATATTTTTTCTTGGCTTATCAACGCGAATAACTGTTTCAAAGAGGTTGCGGTAGCCTTCTTGGATAAACTGACCAAGCGAGTGCAGGTCCGTTGAGAAGTTGGCCGATGTTGGGTAAATACCTTTTTGGTCCTTGCCCTCAGACTCACCTGCCAACTGTTTCCACCACTCGCTGAAGTATTGAAGAGACGGCTCGTAGTTGGCCAAGATTTCTGTCACATAGCCTTTTCTATACAGAATGTTACGGACTACAGCATATTGGTATGCTGCGTTTTCTGCAATTTTATCAGATGAATAATCCTTACGAGCTGCGTTAGCACCTTCCATAAGGGCAGTGATATCTGCACCTGCAGCAGCGATTGGCAAGAGACCTACGGCTGTCAAGACAGAGAAACGGCCACCGACATCATCTGGCACAACAAAAGTTTCCCAATCGTTTGCGTCAGCTTCCACTTTCACCGCACCACGTGCCTTATCAGTTGTCGCATAGATACGTTTGTTGGCTTCTTCTTGACCGTATTTTTTGACAAGCAATTCCTTAAAGACGCGGAAGGCAATGGCAGGCTCAGTTGTTGTTCCTGATTTTGAAATTACGTTTACTGAGAAGTCCTTATCCGCCACATAGTCAACCAAGTCTGCCAAGTAGCTAGATGAGATAGAGTTTCCAGCGTACAAGATTTGTGGTGCCTTGCGCTCTTCCTTTGACAAAAGATTGACAAAGGAATTGTTCAAGAAATCAATGGCAGCCTTGGCACCGAGATAAGAACCACCAATGCCGATAACCACCAAAACCTCGCTGTCATTTTGGATCTTAGCTGCCGCTTCCTTGATACGAGCAAATTCTGCTTTGTCATAGTTTTCTGGCAGATCCAACCAACCAAGCATTTCTGCTCCTGCACCTGTTCCCTTACGCAAATCCGCATCGAGAGCTGTTACCTGACTTTGTAAAAAATCAATTTCTTGTGGGGCAACAAATTGTCCCAAAACTTTTGAATAATCAAATGTAATATGTGTCATGTTTTTCCTCCATTTATGTACCATAATATGATAACGCTTTATCAGTTTTTTTTCAAGGGATTTGTGAATTTTCATTCATTTTCATGAAATGGTTTGCGCTAGGCCTGTTTTTGGATTGGATTTTTGGTGATTTTTAGCGAATATCTTGTCTGACAATGTCTCACCCTCTCCCAAGACAGTGATCCATTTTGGCAGGCATATGGATAGTAGATAAAAAGGGAGCAACACTAGATACCAAATAAACATAACCTCAAAAATAAAGCGGGAATTGTTTCCTCTTTGAATATAGCGCTTCCTGTATTCTTCCTTCAAAGAAAAGTGAGGAATGTAAATATGGAAGGAAACTGGGTGTTGAATGAACATCTTAACCATCATGCGAAGTAAAAAATTCATTGCCACCAGAACCGTCTTGCCCTCATGCTCCAGGGCATAGGCCCTGTCAATATAAGTCTGACGGTAGCCCTTATCCTTAATAGGCCGCGGCACAGACTTCCTCTCTTCTTTGCTCAAATGGCTGACGCTCGAATTGTCATACTTGATGTCAGACATCTCTAAGTCTACGATGGCTGACGACTGTTTCGCAAGGGTCGATTTTCCCGTACCAGGAAAGGCAAAAATAAACATAGAATATCCTCCTTTTCCCAGTAGAATAGCAGAGTAGACTAAAAAATACCTTAATGTAAATACATTATAGGTATTTTAGAGTATTTTTCAAGACCTATTTGAAAAAATCGGTCTGGGGTCTGAGAGCTTGTTTTCTAACCTTCCTTATGCACTGTTTTGGTCTCATTGAGCCAAGCATAGGCAATCCCGATAAAGAGACCTCCACCTATCCAGTTGCCAAAGAAAACTACGGTCCACTGGCGAAGAATATTGACCAAATCAAAACCTTTGATGTTGTCAACAGGGCTAAATCCAGCCAGCGAAAAAGAAGCAAAGTTGGCAATCAAGTGCTCATTGATGAGGAAAACAAACATGAAAATGGCAGATAGGGCCACAAAGAACTTGGCAGATTCCTCCTTCAGGAGCATATATCCCATAATAGCCATATTGACAAACATATTGGCAGTAATGCCCTCGATGAAGTTCATCCAATCTGTCTTGGCCAACTTGAGCTGGACCGCATTGATTACAAAACTCTTATCCGTCAGTTGCTGGAAGGAAAAAGATTGATTGAATAGATAGGCCAAGACAATAGCACCAATCAAGTTAAAGAAGGTACAATAAAGCAATATCGTGCAGACCTTCTTCCAGGAAATCTGCTTGTAGTAGCCTCCTACTGTTAGATACATCATATTGGATGTCGCTAATTCGCCATTGAAAATCAAGACAAAAATCAAGCCGATAGCAAAGATAAAGGTAAAGACAAAGCGAGCCAGGGCCGGAAATTGGCTAGAAATGACATCCGCACCGATAATTCCCACAGCCGTTGACATGGTCAGATAGGCCCCAGCAAACATAGAACGCAGGGCATACCGCCCCAAACTCTCATCAAAGAGAGCCTCTTTTTTGGCACAAGCCGCACCGATTTTCTCCTTAAAAACTGTCATAATCTCCTCTTTCTAATAAAATCAGAAAGGAAAAGTGCCCTGATGGCACCTTTCATTACAAATCTAATAGGCTTCTGATGCACCAGAGCTTGCATCCACACCGGAAGCAGCTGGAGCTGGAGCAGCACCTGCATCCGATGCACCGGATGTCGCATCGACATGGGCAGCTGCATGACCGTGACCAGCAGCTGACATAGCCTTACCGCCAACCAACTGTTGACCAGTTTCATTGAGGTACCAATCCAACCATGGCTTGAAGTTGAAGATAATCTCGTTGATACCTGCAAAGGAGCCATCCGGATAGTACATAGCCTGATAGTTGTGGGTATTGATAACTTCTGGCGGTGTACCTGGAACAATGGTCCGAACGTATTCTTGGTTACCGTTACGGAGCGTTCCAACAACCCACTCCACGTTCTTCATGCGAGCTGGTGGCAGGGTACCGTGTAGGGTTGCCAAACGACCACCGACATGCTCTGGCAGACGTTTTCCAAGCATGGTTTCAGGATCTTGGTGAGCGGCATTATAGTAGAGGAACTGGTTGTTATCGTCTGTGAAAGTCAATTCAAAAGGCATGGCCTTGAGGAATTGATTGATCTGATTAACCGTCAGTAGACCGTTGTCCAATTTGACATAGGTGTCTCCTTCAACAGCTCCAACCTGGGCAGCAGCCTTCTCCAACCAGTTTGGATCATCTGGGTCAATGCCCTGAACAGTCGTTGCAATTGGCTTACCGCAGTAAAGATCTTCTGGTTCAATTGGTTTTGGTTTTTTCAACTGAGACACTACTCCTACATATTTGATAAAGTTATCTAGACAGCTTTCTAGGAATTTCACTGTCCCCTCATTGATGATATTTCCTTTCTCATCAAAGGCCTCTTTTGCCTTGCCAAGTAGGAATTCATTTCCTGGAAGGGTATAGGCATTGACACCTGGAGCATCTAAAATCTTACGGAGATGGACCTGGGCACGGGATGTTCCTTGGTCATAGTAAGAAGCACCGACAATCATGACAGGCTTATCTGTCAGTGGGTGGAGCTTGAAGGACAACCATTCCAAGGTGCTCTTGAGGGCTGGTGTAATCGTATGGTTATGCTCTGGTGTTGCAATGATAACACCGTCTGCACGAGTAATCTTATTGTACAAATACTGGATAGCAAAGCAGTCCGATTGGTCTTCGTCTTGATTGAACATCGGAACATCCTTGATTTCCAAGACTTCTAGTTCAAACTTCAACTTAAATTGACGGCGGATGTATTCCAAGAGCATACGGTTGTATGATTGGTCCGCATTTGATCCTACAATACCAACAAATTTCATCTTTTCGTCCTCTTCCTATAAACTTTCCCAGTCGAAATTCTCTGCCTCTTTGTGCAAGAGTTCCTTGGCATGAGACAATTTTCCAGTCATTTTCACAAATAAGCGGTAGTCGTCAAACATAGCCTCCAATTTTTGGATTGTTTCAATATCCACTAAATGACCTTTCTTATCAAAGGCAGTCAGGGAATTTGACAAGAGAAACTCATCAGGCAAAACGCTGGCTTTGAGCTCAGGAGCATTCAAAATCTGACGTAACTGCAACTGGGCACGGGAAGAACCCAAGGTACCATAAGATGCACCTGTAATCATAATCGGCTTGTTCAACAAGGGATAGATGCCATAAGACAACCAAGCCAAGGCATTCATCAAAACTGCTGGAATAGAGTGGTCATATTCGGGTGTTCCAATGATAACCCCTTCTGCCCCTTCAATTTTCTTAGCCAATTCCAAGACAGCTTCTGGTAATTGACGGGTGGCAGGCTTGTTAAACATTGGCAAATCCTTAATTTCTACCAATTCAATTTCAGCCTTCTCACTAAAATGTGTAGCCATAAACTGCAATAATTTCCTGTTGGTGGATGCGGCGGAGTTTGTTCCAACCAATGCAATCAATTTCATCTTGGTCCCTCTTTTCATCATCTTTGTGACAGAAATCACGTTACCTCATTATGATAACGTTTTCTTTTGTAAAATGCAAGCCTTTTTTTCATTTTCCTTTTATGATACAATCGTAACATGAAAAAATATCTCTACTTTCTTTCCGGCTGCCTCAGCTTGCTTGTCGGAGTCATCGGCATTTTCCTGCCCATCCTCCCTACCACTCCCCTGCTACTCTTAGCTGGCTTTTGTTTTGCCAATAGTTCAAAGAAGTTTGAGACCTGGCTCAGGACAACCAAGCTCTATCAATTTTATGTCGCTGACTATGCGGAGACCAAGTCTATCAGCAAGAGTCGAAAAAAACGAATTATCCTGCAAATTTACATCCTCATGGGGATTTCTATCTATTTGGCCCCACTCCTATCAGTCAAAATCCTCTTAGTTGCTTTGACTATTTTCATTACCTACTATCTCTTCTTTATTATTCCAAATAAACAATAAAAGCAAGTTCCAAAACGGAGCTTGCTTTACTGTTTATATGTTAATTTTCAGCTACTTTTTTCAAGGAAAGGAGTAGACTGATAATACCAACTGAAACCAGGATATGGCTGATACCTGCCAAGCCTGCAATACTAGCATTGACGGCTTTTGACAAATCCATTTCTAATACCTGGGTCATACCGCGGACAGCCAGCATGATAGCAGAAAGAGGCAAGCCGATGTGGTAGGTCACTAGGAAGACACGAAAAGACTTGATTTTTTCCAGTTCATGGTGCTGGGCAAAGAGCGCTACAATCATAAAGAGGAACATGCCCAATGTAAACAGGTGGGTGTGAACCAAATTAAGAGATGTCTGACCAGTAAAACCGGTCAATTTGATGATTTCACGGTAAGCAAGACCGCTGAGAAGGCCTGCAATAGCATAAATTAAGGCAATATTGATGTATTTTTTCATCCTCTACCTCCTCTACTCTGCTCCAAGTTCTGGCAAGAGGCTGGCAAAATCATTTTTGATGGTATCCAGGCTAGTCTTGACTTCCTGGCGGGTCTGATTATTCTTGACAGTAATCTGGCCGCTTTCTAGCTCGCTTCCACCAAGGGTGATGATGTATTTGGCACCAAAGACATCCGCAGACTTAAACTGGGCTTTGAGCTTGCGGTCTAGGTAATCACGCTCGGCAGACAGGCCTTGCTTGCGGAGGGCTTGAACCAGCTCCAAAGCTCCGCCATTGGCCTCCTGACCCAAAACAGCGATATAAACATCCAGAGACTGGTCAATCGGCAGCTCAATTTCCTGCTTTTCAAGGACCAAAATCAGGCGCTCAATCCCCATACCAAAGCCAATACCTGGTGTCTCAGGTCCATCGAAATAACTGACCAAGCCGTCATAGCGACCACCAGCACAGATGGTCAAATCATTGCCCCCCACCTCGGTGATGAACTCGAAAATGGTATGGTTGTAATAGTCCAAACCGCGAACCATATTCGTGTCAATGACATAGGTGATACCCAGACTGTCCAACATAGACTGGACCCCTTCAAAGTAGGCCGCGCTCTCTTCATCCAAGTAATCCAAGATGGACGGAGCATTTTCAACTGCCGCCTTGTCCTCTTTTTCCTTGGAATCCAGCACGCGCAAAGGATTTTCCTCCAAACGGCGCTGGCTATCCTTGGACAACTGGTCCTTGAGCGGTGTCAGATAATCAATCAAGGCCTGGCGATAGGCCGCACGACTCTCTGGGTTACCCAGGCTGTTAAGGTGAAGGGTGATGTTTTGAATCCCCAGTTCCTCAAAGAAATGATAGGCCATGGCCATGATTTCCACATCCGTCGCAGGATTGTTGGAACCAAAACACTCCACACCAATCTGGTGGAACTGGCGCAGACGACCAGCCTGAGGACGCTCATAACGGAACATTGGGCCCATGTAGTAAAACTTGCTTGGCTTTTGCACTTCTGGAGCAAACAACTTGTTTTCCACATACGAACGAACCACCGGGGCGGTCCCTTCCGGACGAAGGGTAATATGGCGGTCGCCCTTATCATAGAAGTCATACATTTCCTTGGTCACGATGTCCGTCGTGTCGCCAACAGAACGGCTGATAACCTCGTAATGCTCAAAAATCGGCGTGCGAATCTCTGCGTAATTGTATCGCTTAAAAATACTGCGGGCAAAGCCTTCCACATACTGCCACTTGACCGTATCCTGTGGCAATAGATCCTGGGTTCCCTTAGGTTTTTGAAGTTTCATCTCGTCTCTCGTTTCTACAGTTTGTTTCCTATTTTACCATATTCCCAGGCTTTTTGGAAATGGCAGAGCGAGCAAAAAACCATGTCTGCTTGACACGGTTTCCACTGCTATTTCTTATCAACGATGACAAAGTTGAGGTCATCCAGAGATAAATCAACTTCTAACTTTTCATCGGAATTTAAATTGAGTAGACTTTCAAGAGAATTTTCCGCAAAGCCGACCACCTTTTCCTGACGTTCAGCGTCATTCAGGACATACTCACTGGTCTTGTAAATTGCCTCCTGGGACTTATCAGACAGAAATTCTTGCGCCTTTTGTCCGGCAGTAAAGACATCGACAGCCTTGTCAATCAAACCATTGCTATTATTGGAAATCTTGATTTCCCCATGTTGCTGGGAGTCCACCTCAACAGTCAGAAAATTTTTGAAGGTCAAGGTATTGTCCTCAATGCGAATATCATCCTTGGTCAAGCCTTCCAAATCCAGCTTAAACTCGGTCTGGATAGGAATCTCGACCGACATTTCTCGTCCGACAAAGAGCTTGGTGATAGGCTCTGTCCAGTCTGGCCACTCCTTCATTTTATTGTTTTCAAAGGTATGATTGGCAGTCGTTTCCACATCTGCACCTGCCACGATCAGCTTGGTCTCCTGCTCAAACCGCTTGATGACAAATTCATACTGGACCGTATGAGTGCCTCGGAACCAGGCAAAGATGCTATTTCTAAACCAGATGACACCAATTACTAAGACCAATAAAACAACCAGGAGGCTCGCCAACTTTTTAGCAAAAAATTTTCCAACTGTCTTCATACAGTTCTCCTTAAAAGTAGTTAATATGGATTTCTTCTTACAACCATTATATATATGTTGTATCAAGTATTTTCTGATGTTATTGTAAAAAATTTTGCCAACCTGTGCAAGCCCTTTTTCTCATAAAGAAAAAGCGGTTTGCACCACTTTTAGGATCTGTGTTTACTAGTGAGGTACATTTAGATATGAGATAGTTTTTTGCAAGTCAAGGCCGTTTGAGCAGGAATACTGACTGTATTTCGAGAAAAACAAGGCTGAGTGGCAGAAAACTAGCCTTAGCTAAAAGTGCCGAATAGTGAATACAGGTTCTTAATCTTCCTTATAGAGAACAAAGGTCACCACAAAGGAAATCAGAACGGAAATGACCAGGCCGGCTACCGCTGTATAAAAATACTTGAGCGTGTCCTCACCGATATAGGCAGCAATGGTCAGAAGCCCTGGAGAACCACCAGAAAAGTTGCGAGCCCCCATAATCCCCATAAAGAAACCACCAATACCACCGGCAACCATGATCCCAATCAAGGCAGGACGGTGACGCAGGGTCACACCATACAGGGCAGGCTCTGTGATACCAAAAATCGCGGTAATACCAGCCGATGAAGCCAAGGCACGCTTATTGACATCCTTCGTTTTCAGTGCAATAGCTAAAGCTGCCCCACCCTGGGCCACATTGGACGGAAACATGCCAGGCTGAGCGATGGTATCATAGCCAATGGTCATGCGGTTGTTGATGCCAATCGATACTAGACCGTAGTGGGTACCAGTCATCACCAAGAAAGACGAAACTGTTCCTACAATAGTTGGTACAACCCAAGGACCAAATTCTTCCAACCAGAGGAAGAAGGTACCCAGCCAATTGCCCACAATAGCACCAAGCGGCCCCAGCACAATCAGAGTAACCAGGGCAGTCACCAGAGTTGTCAAGAGTGGAACAGAGAAGAATTTGATAGCCTTGGGCGAAATCTTATCCGCAACTCTTTCCACATAGCTCATGAACCATACTGCTAAAATTACCGGAATAACGGTCGAAGAGTAGCTTGATAGGGTAATCGGAATGGAGAAGAAATTCAGACCCGTCCCAGCCTCCTTGGCCGCTGTCACCAAGGCCACAAAGCTAGGGTGGAGCAAAATCGCCCCGATTAACATCCCCAGCTGCTGATTGGTCTTAAACTGTCGGGCAGCCGAGCCGCCAAGAAAGATAGGCAGGAAGAAGAAACCAGCATCCCCAATAAAGTTGAGAATTTGATAGTTGGTATCATCAGTAGCCACCACGCCAAACACCGTCAGCAAGGACAGCACAGCCTTGATCATCCCGGCTGCCGTAATGACTGGCAAAATCGGGGTAAAGATACCTGAGATAGTAGCCAGAACAGTCGCAAAGATTCCCTGCTTGCTCGAAGCTTCTTGGTCTGCGACTACTTGTTCTTCCAAATCCTCTGCTAAAGGACGATAGACATGGGCCACGTCATTTCCGATAACAACTTGGAATTGACCACCCTTGTCAATCACACCCAAAACACCCTCTAACTGTTCCAGGCCAGCTTGGTCTGCCTTAGACTTATCCACCAAGGTAAAACGCAGGCGTGTCGCACAATGGGTCAGACTGGACACATTGGCCTTGCCTCCTACACCTTCTAAAATCGCACTTCCTAAAGCCCTATGACTCATCCTATCTCCTTTTTCTCTCCTAATTTCCCCAGACCTTGTCCGTAATCGTCTTAATCAATTGTAATTTTTTCCACTCGTCTTCCTCAGTCAGAATATTTCCTTCTTCCGTAGAAGCAAAGCCGCACTGGGTTGAGATGCCAATGTTCTTGAGTGGAATCAATTTCGCTGCTTCTTCAATACGGGCAACCACCGCATCAATATCCTCTAACTGAGGATCTTTAGATGTAATCACACCCAGCACCAATTCGACATTCTCACGGCCATTCCAGATATCCACAATCGGTGAAAAATCGCCTGAACGCTCATCGTCATATTCTAAGAAGAAGATGTCATAGTTGAGTTGGCCTAGATACTTGGCAACCGTCTGGTAGCTTCCTTCAAAAAGGTAGGTTGACTTGAAGTTGCCTCGACAGATATGGGTCGCCACCGTCAAATCCTTTGGCAGGCCCTCCAAGGCCTTATTGATCACGTAGACATCATCTTCAGCAATCTGCTCAAATTCCGCCCGTTTTTCCGGTTGGTCATGATAGATCTCCAATTGCTGAATCAAATAAGCCCAGGTTGTGTCGTCCAATTGAACATAGCGGGCACCCAGATCATAAAAATGCTGAATGGTATCATGATAGGCTTTTGCCAAACCGTCTAGGAAATCACTCCAATTTTCGTAGTAATCCGCATAGAGATCGCTGCGATGGTCACGCTTGATAACCAGTGACGGGCTTGGAATAGTCACCTTTGGCGTAACTCCCTCAGGCACGATAGACTGAAGGTATTGGAAATCACGGTAAAACGGGTGGTCTGGATTTTCAGCTACCTTGCCATTGAGGCGGACATTGGTCGTGCGAGTCTTAGCCCCGTGAAACTTGTAAGAATCCTCCTGCAAGTAAGCTTCGAACCCTGTCAATTCCCAGAGGAAGTCCAGGTGCCACCAAGAACGACCGAACTCACCGTCAGAAACTACCTTGAGCCCATTGTCAACCTGGTGATGGACCAATTCAGCGACCAATTTGTCCTGAATAGCGAGCAGGTCTTCGTGGCTGATTTTGCCTTGGGCGAATTGCTCACGGGCATCCTTCAAAGCTTGTGGACGAAGATAAGAACCGACATGATCGAAATGGTAATGTATTTTTGACATAATGAAAACTCCTTGAAAAATTTTGATAGTTTCATTTTATTCCCAAAAGCTATAATTGTAAAATATATATTTTCTATACATTTCGATAGTTTTTTGCTATATCTGACCATTCACCTTGCTTGATGGCAAAAAATAGAAAAAAATCTGTCAAGTAACTTTACTTTACAAAAAACTTTTGTTATACTGTTAAAGTTGACGAAAGTCATACGCACTATTTTAGATTTAAAAAGGGCTTGCCCCTTATATTTAACGGAGGAAGAAAGAAATGGCAGTACCTGCACGTCGCACTTCAAAAGCGAAGAAAAACAAACGTCGTACTCACTATAAAGTAGCAGCTCCAACTGTGAAATTTGACGAAACTACTGGAGATTACTCACGTTCTCACCGTGTATCTTTGAAAGGATACTACAAAGGACGTAAAATCGCTAAAGCTGCTTCAGCTGAATAATAGAAGGGAGATACCATGCGCGTAAATATCACACTTGAACACAAAGAATCTGGTGAGCGTTTGTACCTTACTTCAAAAAACAAACGTAACACTCCAGACCGTCTTCAATTGAAAAAATACTCACCAAAATTGCGTAAGCACGTGATTTTTACTGAGGTGAAATAGGGATTCACTACACGTCAATAGACGGTAGAAACCTTGATTTTAAGCGATTTTTGAAAGATGAACTTTCATTACATTGCAATAAAAATCAACCGAATCTCTACATTTTTTTAGATAATAAAAAATATAAGTAGAACATGCAGATATGAAAAGGAACACCTCATATGAGGTGTTCCTTTGCTATTTTTAAAATAGAATTTATATGTAGATTTTTCTTATATAGAATTCTAAATACAGTTCAATAGTAAGGGGAGGTAGCGTGCATTTATAACAAGGACTAATTTCTGTAACTTAATATCAAATCTAACTATCTGACTAATTAGTTTAATTCTATTATTTTTTGACATTTTTCTGCAACTGCTTTGCTATGAGTTGCAATAATGATACAAGAATTTTTAGATTGACGATATCTTAGACACTGCAATACGAGCTCTTCTGTTTTTCTATCAAGAGCTCCTGTTGGTTCATCGCCAATTATAATAGCCGGTTCTTTTACTAAAGCACGTGCAATAGATACTAACTGGCTTTGTCCTCCTGAAATCTCCACTGGATACTTATCTTTTAAATGAGTAATATTTAATTCTCTCATGATATTCATCACTCTATTGTTTGACTCATTCTTGGATACTTTCAAAAACTTTAAGGGTAAGGCTATATTATCAAAACAAGTTAAATCATCGAGTAACTGATAATCTTGTGGAATATAGCCAATATTTTGAAGACGATAGTGCGCCAATTCCTTATCATTTTTTATCATTAAATGTCCAAAAATGGAGCATGTTCCGTGATAAGATGTATCTAATCCAGCAAGAATCCTTAATAGAGTTGATTTCCCTGAACCAATTTTTCCCCTAATTGCCGTTATCTCTCCAGGTTCTATTTTCATATTAAATTTGGTAAATACCTTGTGCTTATGGTATTTTTTGTCAATGTTTTCTAGTATGATCATATACGATTTCTCCTATTCATATTCACTTATTTTAATTAGTGTGCAATAGATAATAAAATATAAGATAAAGTTACTTACAACCATAATAGGTAACACAAAAATTTGTTTAAATAATAAAATTTCTATCACAAAACAAGTCAATAAAGATGATAAATAGAGCCAAATACATATTCTGGATAAAATTCGATCTCTTACGTTATACCCAATTAACCAACTAATGCGAATCTCATCCGCCTGGTATCGTAAAATAGATACTAAAATGCTTCCTATAACATATAAAAAAAGAATACCTAGAGCAACTACTAGTATGATCAATAAAATTTGAAGACGACTAATGACCGATAACAATTGCTCGTATTTTATTAAAAAATCATCCACTTCCAACAGCGAAAAATCAACAAAACCTGACTTTTCCGATTGTTCTCGAAGCACTTCCAAAACCTTCTCTCTTGGTAAACGTGTTGCAAACTGGCTATTAATCATAGCGAAATATAAAATACCTTCAAATGTAAAATCCTTTGTCTTAATGTCTGGAAGTTCAATAGGATAAGGTATAACGATATAATCATCTAAATAAAATTCCGCATTCCCTTTATAGAAAACATAACTATTTGGTTCTAAAAAACCCTTAACTTCAAACGTTATTGTTTTCGTATAAAATTCCCCAGTGATTTTATCTCCTAGTTTGTAATGTTCACGAAATTGACTACCTAAAAGTATAGGATAGGAGTTGAAATCTAATAAAGATATAGAGGGCCAATCTATTTCCTCTCCCTCTTCAACTTTTAAATGATAAAAATCAAATGCTTTCCGATTCATTTGAAAAGATTTTACTGCTTCAGGATCCTTAGTGTTTCCATTGGTTTCTAGCATCCCTTCATCATATAAAAATTTCTCTCCTTTATTGAATGATTGAATAAAAAGCGGTTGATTAAAAGTTGCTAACAACTCAATTTCTTTTGATTGATACAAGTTATTGTAAAATATTCTAAGAGTATCAAGACTCTCTTTATCACTCCTAAACTGATAAAAAGCATCGTCTTCATATAGAGTATCAATTATAGTGTAACTATAATAACCGTTGGATAGTCGGGTTATATTATTTTTAGCTTGATCATTTTTTAATAATAACTGACTAGTTAATGTGATAACTACCGTAAGTAATATGACTAATAAACTTGCAAGTAAGTGAAGTAGGACGGAGGGAATTGTTTTTTTTATATGTATGTCATTATTTCTATTTTTCATTAGCTCTCCCTCTGTAAAACAAAAATGTAAAACTAATCACCTCAATCAAGACCATCGCTAAATGGTGGGGTAACATCATTTGCCTCTCTCCTAGTAGCTTAAATAGGAAGGTAAATGTCGTCAAAATACAAATATTTGCTGAAAGTAGAAAAAATAATTCTTTGATATAAATGGATACCCAGTTTTTTCCTAATAAATGATATGTTTGATATATTTTGTTATTTTTTCGGATAAGGAAATGTATCCAAAAAATAATAGATAGACCGACAAACGTTACAGTACTTGCATTCAATAAGAAAGCAAATTGTGACAAAGAAAAAATACGTTCAACACCTATGTTATCACCTGGTTTCGTATGATTCTGAAAATTGGGATCATTTAATTCACCATTTAAACTGAGTTCCCCTTCATGTGCTAATAACTTTTTGTCACTAACTAAAATGGTTCTGGACAACGGACTATTAGCTAACATTCCAAGTTTTCCAATTACTTCATATTTTCTTCCCTCAAAAATAACATATTCTTTATTTTCTTCATAAATAGTCTTTATTGAATAGCCAATCAAGGCTTTCGAATCATTATTTTTATATAATAATTCTCCTGTTTTATGAGGGAAGTGAAGATTATCCCAGTTATTGGCAAAAATATTCAGAACATCCTTATCTCCATTTTCTATCTTCTGAACTAGCCAAAAGTTATCATTATTCTTACCAATTTTAGTCAATATGTCACTAAATTCATCAGAAGATAGAGATAAATGGTTTGATGTTCTAAGAGCATTACTTTCTAACACCACTAAGTTTTGCTGATTTTGGTAATAGTAATTAAGCCATAGACACGCCATTAAAATAAATAGTGGTATATAAATTTGTATTTTTCTCAATAAATTCATAAATTATCACCTGATAGAAAATATGCCTTTTCTTTTTTAATGAAAAGGCATATTTATTTAACAATTACTATTTACCATAGAAAGTTTTCGCGAGATTTGTACTAATCTCTCCTTCAAATACCCATGGAGAGTAAGCTTGTGTACCATTACGAGCCCAAACACGACCTGAGTCAGTATTAACACGACCTCTTCCATACGCCCCTACCATCTGAGCTCTACTGTAATGATAGACTCCTGGCCAAGTGGTAGAAGCAACAGCTCTCGATTCAAGACCATCTTTCCGAAAACGGTTTTCACGTTTTCCATTATGTATCGGTCCACTGTTGGCTGCTCGCAATCTAGAAATTCCAGGCGTTAAATTACTATTCTGGTTAGAAAACTTACCTGTTTCCTCATTCCAGCCACCTAAGATAGTTGAATCTACCTGATCTACTTTTGTATTTGCATAAACAGAAGTAGCGTTCACTCCCAATCCTAAAAATAAACTAGCTGAAACCCCTGACAATAGCAATAGCTTTTCAAACTTATGCATGATATTCTCCTTTCCTATTTTCAATTGTCATATTTACTTTATGAGTAATTGATGACTTTTCAGAAGTTAATAAATGTAGATTTTCATCTACAGGGAACCTCCTATCCTTATTAATATTAATTTGAAATCTATAAAAATACATCCCCCATCAGTCTGCTTTCCCCACATCAAGTCCACCTGGCTTTTTTTACGACTGAATTCTCACTTCATGGTGTTCTCCATTCTGCAGATCCTGTTTATATGAATTTGCGTTACCAATTATAACTACCTGCAACAAAAATAAATTAGGAAGTTTTTTAGTCCACAATATTTACCTAATCCATGAATGCGCTTTCTATTTATCGATTTCATTCTAACATATATTTACTTATCAATCAAGTATTTTTCTGTTTGGAACTAAATATTACTATAACGCAACAAGATAAACTGAAGTAATAATTACAAGTTCGATTAGGGCATCGGTCAATCTCCACTACCATGGATACGTACGCTTCACTAGCGCAAAAGAAAATTGGAAGTTGTTAGCTTGTTTCAAACCAAATTAGACGAATTAACGGCATAGTTATTCTATCTCTACATTTTTCTCTACACTTTTGGAGGACAATTCATAAAAGTCTTGCTATATCAAGGTTTATAATCGCTAAAATAGACATTATTAGACCTTTACTGAGGTTAAGTAAGGGTTTCAGTACACGTCAATAGACGTCAAAATTTTGATTTTAAGCGATTTTTGATTTTTTGAAACTCATTATATCGCACTACAAATCAATAAAAACTCTACCTTTTACTCTACCTTTTTTAGATAAATATATCATCTGGATATTGAAGTTAAGCCCTGCTATCATTTCGATGGCAGGGCTTTTTAATATTTGGTACACTAACTTCTTATCTATATTTTGGTGGATTTTAAGTTGACATCTACAAAGTTTAATGTTAAAATTCATTCAAAAATATATTTGAATGAGGTGTTTTATGATTCAAAATGTTGTTACTTCAATAATCCTGTATTCTGGGACAGCCGTAGACTTACTTATTATCCTAATGTTATTTTTTGCCAAAAGAAAAAGCAGAAAAGACATCATTAACATCTATTTAGGACAATTTCTAGGCTCTGTTAGTCTAATATTGCTAAGTTTGCTTTTTGCATTTGTCTTAAATTATATTCCTAGTAAAGAGATTTTAGGTTTACTCGGTTTGATTCCAATTTTCCTAGGCCTCAAAGTTTTGCTTTTAGGAGATTCTGATGGAGAAGCTATTGCAAAAGATGGTTTGCGAAAAGACAATAAAAACCTGATTTTTCTAGTCGCTATGATTACTTTTGCAAGTTGTGGCGCTGACAATATTGGTGTCTTTGTCCCATATTTTACCACCTTAAATTTAGCGAATTTGATAGTGGCTTTACTTACCTTTCTAGTCATGATTTATCTCTTGGTTTTTTCTGCCCAAAAATTGGCACAAGTCCCTTCTGTTGGAGAAACTTTGGAAAAATATAGCAGATGGTTTATTGCCGTTGTTTATTTAGGATTGGGGATATATATCCTGATTGAAAACAACAGCTTTGACATGCTATGGGCTGTGTTAGGCTAGGAGAAAAAAATTATGAAAAAAGATAGTATCTGTCAAGTGGATGTTATAAATCAACAAAATGTTACAACCGCAACGAACTACCTTGAAAAGGAAAAAGTCCAAAAATCACTTCGCATTTTATCAAAGTTTACCGATAATAAACAGATAAATATCATCTTTTATCTCCTTGCTGTTGAAGAACTCTGTGTCTGCGATATAGCCTGTTTACTAAATCTCAGTATGGCATCTGCCTCCCACCATCTTCGTAAACTAGCCAATCAAAACATCTTGGACACTAGAAGAGAGGGGAAAATTATATATTATTTTATAAAAGATGAGGAAATCAGAGATTTTTTTAATCAACTAGGATAACAATGGATACTTACGCTGAATTAGCACCTCAACGAATGTTAGAAGCTGTGGGTATTTATCTTGATCAGATTGCTGAACTAACGCAATAACTACTCTACCATTCACTCTACCTTTTGCTAAGGAATATTACAAAAACGTTGATATATAAACGTTTCTAACAGCTAAAATAGACAATACTTAATCTTTACTGATGTGAAATAGGGATTCACTACACGTCAATTGGCGGTAGAAACCTTGATTTTAAGCGACTTTTGAAATTTTTATTTTCATTACATTGCAGTATAAATCAGTCGAATCACTACCTTTTTCACTACCTTTTTTGAAATAAGATTTTGATTCGGATAAGTAATAAAACCCACTGGCTAATTAAGTCAGTGGGTTTTTGAGTGATTTGAAAGAAGTGAAGTTACGGATTAACAAGATCTACAATGATGATTTCTGGGCGATTAAAGAATCTTGGTACTCGTGTAGATTCTTTGGCCAGACCCCTGCTTACAATAAAATGCGAATTTTCAACTTCATATAAACCACCTGCATATTTCGGAAGAAAACCTTGATTAGGCGCGAATACACCATTAATCAAATAAGGCACTCTCCATTGTCCTCCATGCGCATGACCAGATAACACTAAATCAAATCCATACTTTTGATAAGTATCAATTAGTTCTGGTCGGTGCGCTAGTAAAACTTGGAAGTCAGTGCTTATTTGCTTCCCTTTTATGTCTTCAAGTTGGTCTAGCAAACTCTCACTAGTATCATACTTTTGAAAATATTCAGGATCATCAATGCCTGAAATAGTGATGGACTGCCCCCTTACATCAACTCTACTACTATCTCCAGATAATACGACCACATTCTGTTGTCTCAGATGTTCCAGCATCTGATCATATCGATTACTCCATATTTCATGATTACCTGACACATAGTAAGTATGATTAAATTTTCCTAGCCCGCTTAACAATTCTAGAGTTTTTCTGTCAGAAAGTTCATCATCAAAAATATCTCCACCTAATAAAATGATATCTGGCTCTTCTTTCTCTAATACTTCCAAGATTTGTATCTGATTTTTACCGTAATTTGATGAGTGTAAATCAGTAATTAGAGCAAGTCTGATTGGCTGAGATATTTTGGGACTAACAAGCCTGTAATGAGTTACTTGAAGCCGACTGTCAAAACCTAAAGCGAGAAAAATTAGGATACAAATAAAAACAAACCATCGTGGCTTAATATTTTTTAGTTTTTTCATTATTCAAACTATTTTAGCAAATTTCTGTAACGAACAAACATTTTCAAAAGGTTACTCAATAATAATATCAAAATATTTTGTATCAACTTCTTTTGGAGCAACGTAACTAATATTTCGTTTGGCATTAAAAATATCAGATTCTTCCAGTGATGTAGAGAGTCCGCTCCAAGGTTCTAATGCGATAAAGGGACTCTGATTTGTAGTTGACCAAATCACTAAATATGGAAAATCATCAAATGCAATCGAAAGAGTCTTCTGATGATTTTTGGATCTCAAGGTTACCTTTCGTGATACTAATTGATCCAATGTTACGGCATCATGCTCAAACAGTTTATAGGACAAGTCCAAGGTCTTTTGATTTTCCAAGAATGGCCGACGATCTCGCAGATCAAGTAAGCCAGTTTCTGGAAAACTTCTAGGTACCGTACAAGATTCTACTTTTTCAAATTCTAAATAATAGTCTTCATAACTCTCACCATCCAACAAAGGACAATTAAAACCTGGATGACCCCCAATAAAGTAAGGTAGCTTTCTATGTCCTTCAAGATTTTTCACCCGATATTCAGTTCGAATTGTATTGCCAAGTAGTGAGTAGTTAATGGAAAGCTCAAATTCAAAAGGGTAATTTTTTACGGTTTCTTCGTTTGATGAAATAGAAAATTCTAAAGAGTTTTCAGTACTATTTACATTTTTGAACATCATTTTTCTCACAAGTCCATGCCTTGGAATTGTGCCTGTAAATGTCGGTCTTTCTGCAGGTTCATAGATAGCCCAATTATTTCGTAAACTTCCACAAATCGGAAATAGAACTGGTGCTTGACCGCTCCAATAGGTCGGATCGCCTTGCCAAAGATACTCGATACCATCCTTGTCTTTAATGGAAATAATTTGCCCACCTAATTCAGAAAATTGTACTGTTAAGTTCTCATTTTTTAATTCGAGCATAAAAACTGCCTCCCTTATATGAAAACAAGGATGCTAACTTGAGCTAGGCATCCTTGTATTAGTTTTATTCAATAACCTGTGTTTCTGCTACCTTTTTATACCAATAAGCACTTTTCTTTGGATAGCGTTCTTGGGTTTCAAAGTCAACATAGAACAATCCATATCGTTTCTCGTATCCATTTGACCAAGAAAATACATCCATCAAGGACCAGATGAAATACCCTTTAACATTGGCACCATCTGAGATAGCGTCTGAAATCACTTCTAAATGCTTTTTCACATAATCAATTCGACCATCATCATAGACTGTACCATCTACAAACTCATCTTTATATCCTAGGCCGTTTTCAGTGATGTAGATTTTCTTATAGTTTGGATAATCATTTTTCACACGCATGATTTGATCATAAAGACCTTGTGGGTAGATAATCCAATCCCAATCCGTTTTCGGAATATCGACTGGAGATTCTCTACGACCAACTCCCTTGATTTGATACTTAGAACTTCCCTTTTCACCTTTACCATTATGGATAATTTCCGTTTCTCCATCATGAGCTCTCATCCAATCACTCATATAGTAATTGATGCCCAAGAAGTCGTTCAAATCTTTTGCGGCATCTAAGGCAGCGAAGTCCTCATCACGAAGGTCTAATTCCCCACCATTTACTTTCAGAATATGTCGAACGCCTTCAAGCGTTTTTTCAGAATAGTAACCCAAGTATGTAGCATCGAGGATAAATTTATTATGAATAATATCTTCTAGTTCCGCTGCACGAACATCGTCAGGGTTGCTTGGATCATAAGGATATTTCGTTGGCAATGCGTGTACAACACCAATTTCTCCACTATAACCAGCATCCTTGTATAGCTTAACAGCCTTGGCATGTGAAACCATCATATTGTGGTGGGATTGGAATACCTTAGCTAAGTCATACTGAATCCCTGGTGGGAACTTCCCAACTAGATATTGCCCATCACCAATTGGACCGATTTCATTAAAGGTTGTCCAGTAATTAACTTCGGGGAATTCTTTGAAGCAAAACGCTGCGTAATTGACGAAGTGCTCAATATTTTCTCGATTTAGAAAGTCACCATTAGAATGTAGCGTTTCTGGTGTATCAAAATGGTGAAGCGTTACAAATGGTTCTACATGACGTTTATGGCATTCCGCAAATAATTTATGGTAATACTCTACTCCCTTTGGATTCACTTCTCCAAAGCCTGTTGGGAAGATACGAGACCACGCAATCGAAATCCGAATGCCATTCACCCCAAACTGTTCACTTAGTTCTAAATCAACTGGATAACGATTATAAAAATCAGAAGCTGGTTCCGCAGTATACCAGTAATTATCTTCTAGATACTTGTCCCACGCAACACGACCTTTTCCATCCGTCTGTGTAGCACCCTCTGCTTGATATGCAGCAGTTGCCCCACCAAATATAAAATCTTTCGGTAATGTTTTAACCATATGCCTACCTTCTTCTATCAAAAATAAATAAAGGGGTAGGAGTTGGAGATGATAACTCCCTCCCCTTTTGATTAAGAACCTACATTCACAAGTGAAGTGCTTGTATATAAGAGATAGTTTTTCGCTAATCAAGGCGGTTTTTTGAGGGAATACTGACTGTATTTTGAAAAAAACTAACGATGAGTAGCTGAAAAACTAGCCTTAGATGGAGGTGCTGAACTGTGAATACAGGTTCTAGAACTGTTGTTTGACAAAGTCAAGAGCACCTTGACCATCACGTGTGAGTTTAATGTATTGAGCCCCTTCAGTTTTGGCGAGTTTAATACCCAATGCATCGGTTTCTTGTTTAATGTCATCGTAGTTTGATGCTACTTGAGGTGCAAGGATGACTAATTGATACTCTGGTAAAATCTCACGGTGCGCCCCATAGCTTCCTGCTGTAGCTGTAACTGGAACACCATATTCTTTTGCAGCTTTCGTTAGAGCGTTAGCAAGCAATCCACTTGTACCGCCTCCTGCACAAAGTACCAGAACGTTGGTTTGTTCAGAAATTTCGGTATCAACTGCAGCTTTTTCAAGGATAGCATCCGCCTTGGCAGTATTAAAGTTAGCCGCCACTTTCTCTTTCAATCCATTTTCAACTTTCCCTGATTGTTCTTCAGCAAGAATTTGCTCATCGTAAACTTTCAAGAATGGATAATAGATAAGTACATCGACAACTACCAATAAGATAGCTAGTGCAAAGGCAAGTGGAGCAAAGTTTGTTCCCATTACAATCCCCAATGGTCCTGGAGTTGTCCATGGCAAGTTAACGCTGAAACTGTTCATTTTAAGCGTATCAACAAAGAATTTGAAAATCCATACGTTAGCAATTGGAGCTAAGATGAATGGAACAAAGAATACTGGGTTGAGTACAAGTGGTGCACCGAACAAGATCGGTTCGTTTACACCAAAGAAAGTTGGAACAACTGAAGCACGTCCAATTGCTTTATTTCGTTTAGACTTAGTCAACCACATAAACATGAATGGCACAACCAAGGTAGCACCTGTACCACCCATTGTCACAATAAACATTTGAGTACCTGAAGTCAGGATTTTGTCCGCATGTTGACCCGCCTGTAGAAGCTGGAAGTTGGTTTCAATATTGGCATAAGTAATGGCTGCAATTGCTGGTTCCACAATAGATGGACCATGAATCCCTACAAACCAGAACAAAGCATAGGCACCAAAGATAATTGTAATACCAACATAACCATCTGCGGCTGTAAACAGAGGCTCAAATAATTTCAGAATCGCCTCAGCAACGTTTGTTCCAAGGAATTGACGTGTAACAAGATCAATTCCATACAAGACAAAGATAGACAATGCATATGGAATCACATCTTTAAATGCCTGGGATACGTTCGGTGGAACTTCATCTGGCATACGAATGGTGACATTGTTTTTCACACAGACCTTATAGATATTAACCGTAATGAAGGCTGCTAGAAAGGCTGTCAAAAGTCCCTTAGTTCCCATGTAACCATTGGCAAATCCACCTTCAATACCATCAGAAGCCAGTAATAAGAAACCTGAAATTGAGGCAATCATGGTTGCAATGAAGTTAATCTGATTGGTTTTTGGCAATTGACGGTTAAACGCATCTGTCAAAGATTTTGCGGTCGTTCCTGCGACTAAGACAGCTACAATACCCATTGTATAACCGTAAGGTTTCATAATAGCCGCAACTACTTCATCAGACCAAGTAAAACCAAAGATATTAGGAACAAAAGCCACCAATAGGAAGATACTTGAGAACAAGATAACCGGCATGGCAGCAATAAAACCATCACGGATAGCCCTTAAATAAGGGTTTCTCGAAATCTTTTCAAAGAAAGGCTTCCCTTTCTCAATGAATTCAATCAATTTATTCATTACTTATCACCTCGTTTGTAAAGTTCAATCATATGACTCATCATATCTTTCAATAACAATGTTGTCATGAGATGGTCTTGGCCATGCATGAGAGTTACACTAAAGGCTAAATCCTCACCAGCCGCTTCTTTCTGCAACAAACTTGTCTGAGCATGGTGGGCTTCAACAATACAAGCATTGGCAGCTTCAACTAGTTCTTCTGCTTTTGCATAATCACCTTTTTGAGCAGCAGCCAGTGCCTCCATCAAACGAGAACGAGCATCACCAGCGAATGCAACAATCTCAAAACCTAATAAAGTAATTTCTTCTCTGTTCATAATACGAACCTCCTTTTAAAATTGAATTGATTTACAACAACCGTTGAATATGTAACACAATATAGAACCTTTCACTATCATTTACTGGCTCATCAACCAATGATGTAATCATCTCAAAAATCTGACTTCCAACCTGATGGGCTCTTGGATTCTGGAGCTTGATGTACTGTTCCAAACTAGCAATCGATTCATTTGATTGATGGGATCTATCTAAGTAATTCAGAAAATAGGACAAATGAATCATAAAGCGATCATAAAAATTGCTATTTTCTTTTGAGCGTTTAATCCCATTCTCTATCAAAATTTGTTCAACCTCAGCAATAATTTTCTTACTGATGTCATGTTCTTCACTTGTGGGATGAATTGTTTCACCTTTTGCATTGATTAAGTGAAGTGCAATTTTACCAATCTCATCATTTGGAAAATCATTTAGCAACTTTTCACGAAACATAGCTAAGGCTTCACGCCCCATTTTATATTCCAATGGATATTCAGCTGAAATATTGGGTAGTCTACTTTCTTGATAACTATTCTTTAAAACCGCCTGATATGCACAATAGATATGATCTGTCAGTGTCACATATAGATATTCTTGTACAGGATAATGATAAGTTTCTACCAGATGATTAATAACCGTGTAGGTTGCCGAAATAAAATCTAATGGAATATCTTTTAATAAGGTTAGAAAATTTTCTTTGGCCTCATCATTTTTTAGTGAAAAAATATTTTCTATCTTGTCCTTAACAATTAAATCCCCTTTTTTCTTTTGAAAGGTTATACCTAATCCCATCACGACTGCCTGTTCCCCATGTTCATTTTTCACCAGGGCAGCGTTATTATTTAGTGACTGTATAATCCTAAACATATATCCCTCCTATATTTTTAAGCAAAAAAAGACTACAAACAAACCGAGAATATCCTACTCTCAAATCCATTTGTAGTCTTGCCTAATCGAATTAGTTACAATCCACTCTATTCTTGCTGATGAGATTATTATAGCATATTCTCAGAAAATGTAAACCCTTTCTTTTAAGAAAATGGTTGTTTTTTCAATTATTTTTCTAGCCAGGATGTTGCAGTTTGAGACAAGACTGCATCAAGCCCTTCAATATTTTCACGACCAATAGTTCGTAACCATTCACGTGCTGCTTCTTCTCCTTGTTCGATGTAAACTGGCACAACACCTGCCCATGTTGCACGACCACAGAGAACACCGTTAAATTTAGCACCTGCTTCATGTGCAAACACTAGAGTATCTTGGAAGAGTTTTGCTGAAACACCTGCACTTAGATAAATGTATGGCAAATGAGTTGATGCTTCTTGTTGACGGAAATATTCGGCTGCTTCTTCTTTTGTATAAACGACTTCCCCTGTTCCAAAGCCTTCTACAAAATTCATGTTCACAGGTACTTCTACCTTGAGAACATCTACTCCAAAACGTTCATCCGAAAATACTTTCATGGCTTCATTTACTTTTCTAGGTTTAACTTTAGCAAACTCAACACTAGCATTGTCTTCAATCGTCTCATCATAGCTCAAAATCTCCAAGAAGAATGGCAAACCTTCTGCCTGACATTCTGAACCTAAACGTTCAATATAGGCATGTTTTTGAAGATTAACGTATGGATCACCATCAACGTCATAGTAGAGTAGAAACTTAATGGCATCTGCCCTCTCTTCTTTTAGTCGTTTGACAGACCATTCTACCAGGCAATCTGGCAAACGACTGGTAGAGCTGGTGTCATAGCCAGTTTTTTCATAAGCTAGGAGCAAACCGCACTGTTCGTCACGGGCGCGTGATGCTGGCAAACCAAATTCAGGATCTAACAGAATTGAGGAAGAAAACTGTGTTAATTCCTCTGAAACTAGTTTCTTTAGTTCTTCCATCTGCTCCACAGTAGGTTCTTCTGTCTGATGTTTTGCCATCATTTTTTTCAGGGCTCCACGTTGGTCAAAAGCTAAAGCTGAAATAATACCTGCTTCATTGCTTACTTTTTCCATGTATTTTCTTTTATCTGCTGTTGCTACCATATTATACCTCTTCGACTTCGATTTGAGAATACAACGATTCTGCATTTTCTAAATTGACGTAACCCGTCTGTTCTTCCTGGGCATTTAACATGCCTAAAACATTAGCATTTTTTAATAATTCTGCTTCGGGTAGAGCATGGACCAAACCTGCTGCAATACCTGCAACAGTTGAATCTCCTGATCCTACTGGATTGACGACTTTGATTTTTGGAATTCTGACACGATAGAACTTGTCATTGTGCTTGGCAAAAGCCCCCTGTGCCCCTAATGAGACGACTATCCACTCAATTCCTTGAAAAAGTTGACCAGACAAAACCGATTTCAACTCTTGAATATCATCCGTGACATCTTTTCCAATTAACTGTGATAACTCTTCTGTATTCGGCTTAATAACTGTCGGCTTCTGCTGGCTTTCTAAAACGTTTTTCAGCGCCTCACCAGAACAATCCAAAACAACAGCCACTCCACATTTTTTACAAAGTTCAATTACCTTAACATAGTAGTTGCTAGCAAGTCCCTTAGGCAAACTTCCTGAAATAGCAACAACATCTACATTGTTCAGGATGATTTCAAGATGTTCGATAAAATTCAAGGCTTCATGCTCTTGAATAGTTGGTCCTTGTTCTAAAATCTCCGTCTGTTTGCCATCATGAAGAACCGCAATGCAATTACGTGTCTCATTCCCAATTTCCACAAAGGAATTTTTAATATCGCTTCGAGTTAGTTGCTTTTTCACATAATTTCCAAGTTCACCACCAATGAAACCAGTAGCCACAACATCTTCACCGATTTGTTTCAAAACTCGTGTGACATTGAGCCCCTTGCCACCAGCTGTTTTTTGAACTTTTTCGACTCGATTGACAGTATCCAATTGAAAGGTATCCAATTGATAGGCAATATCAACCGACGGATTTAAAGTAATCGTCAAAATCATGTGAGCCTCCTAGTCGTGGTATTCTCCACGATCCCACTTTTCAAGAAATTCCGTAAAGAACTCTGGATTAGCCTGCTCTTGATTGAGCGTTTCAACTGCAGCAATCTTTTCAATCAAACGTTTGTTTTCTTCAGTTGGTTTGTATTCTGCTTTAATGAAGGCTTCAATGATGTCGCACATAAGCAACTCACCCGTAATTTTGCCACCAAAACCAATGACGTTGGCATTTAACTCTTCCTTAGCATAAAGCGCAGAGGTCATATCACGAACCAAGGCTGATCGAACACCTGGAACCTTGTTTACAGCATTGTTGATTCCAACACCTGTTCCACAAATACAAATTCCCAAATCTGCTTGTCCGCTTGCAACAGCTTCACCAACTTTTTTACCAAAGATTGGGTAATGAGTACGAACATTGTCATAAGTCCCAAAGTCCAATACTTCATATCCTTGATTTTTCAAATAATCTACCACAGCAATTTTTTCATAGGTTACAATGTGGTCACAACCGATTGCAATTTTCATCTCTTATTCTCCTTTGTTTACAACAATTAGCACATTTTATTTAGCATATCGACACGAATTTGGTGACGGCCACCATCATACTCACCTTCAACAAATCCTTTAACGATATTTTTAGCAATTCCCTCTCCTACAATCTCACTACCGATTGTAATAATACGCGAATTGTTGTGTCCTCTTGTCATATAGGCAGAACGTTCGTCTGAAACTTCTGCAGCGATCATGCCTTTGACTTTAGTTGCGGTCATAAATGGACCAACACCATAAGCATCAATCACAATGCCAAGATTTCCTTCCTCTTGATTAACTTCTGCAACTACTGCCAAAGTTGTATCAACAAAATCACTTCCATCACTGACATCTTTAAAGTCATATGAGTTTTCTAGCAAATAATCTTTAATAACGTCTTTTAGTTTTGAACCCGCTGGATCAGCACCGATAATGATTGTCATAACCTATCTCCTAACAAAAATAGTAAGTTGTAGCCATATTTGGCAGAATATCTTTGTTTTGCAAAACTGAGAAAAAGCGTTTTCGCTTTTTATGTTTAAATTATACAACCAAACAAACATAAAGTCAACATATTTTGTTTAATTTTTGTTTATTTTTTTCGTATACAAACAAAAAACCAACATTTTGCTGTTGGTTTTGATAACTTTATGATTTTGTAGAAATAATTTCAATGTGGTTATGTAATAATTGGTAGTTTTCATCATTCGCATTCATATCTGTCACTAGAGCAGTTACATCATTCAAATCACAAAAGGAAGTAAAATCATCTTTTCCAATTTTTGAGGCATCCAGCAGTAGATATTTTTCTAAAGAATGTTTAATGGCAATATTTTGCGTATAGGCTTCGGCTAAGGTAGAGGTCATGACATCAGTTCCCTTAAGTCCGTTACCTGAAAAGAAAATCTTGCTGAATCGCATTTTTTCTAAACTTGTATTGGTAATTTCTCCTACAAAAGATTCTGTCACTTGACGATATTCTCCCCCCAAGAGAAAGACTTGAAAATCCTCAGTCTTCTTTTGAGATAGGATGGTAAAAACAGGCATACAGTTGGTGATGACCGTTAAGCGAGGATTTTTAATGGCCTCAGCCAGAAAGGCCACTGTTGTTCCTGGGCCTAAGAATACCGTGTCTCCATCTTCTATCAGTTGTGCTGCACTTTCTGCTATCTCTTGCTTGGCTTCCTTATTTTGAATATGTTTCTCAGAATGGGAATATTCCCTATATTGAAAAGCCTTATTACTTCTAGCACCGCCGTGAATTTTTGTTAAGACACCTTGCTCTTCCAATTCAATAAAATCACGTCGAACAGTCATATCAGTAACATTTAGCAATTCTACTATCTCAGAAATTCGAACTGTGCCTTTTTTGTTTACCAATCGTGTAATTTCTTCTAGTCGTTCTCGTTTATTCATGTTTAATCCTTTGTTGTTTTTTTACATTATATCAAAAATAAACAAGAATATGTTGGAATTTTGAACATTTGTTCTAGGTGAATTGAAGCTTCTTATCAAAATCTCCGTTCAGAATTTTTTTACATCATTAAGATAGAGCCCAGCCATTCTTTGATAAAGGTTACTATTGATTAACAATTGATACATAGGGATTACCCGTTTTAGAAGCACCAACTATCTTTACTTTTAAAGCTTCGTATAAAGTAATCCTATGTTCTAGAATATAAGATACTGCATATAACTATACGTCGTTTCCATTACTTTTACTCATCTCCCTCAACCGTTCCTGTCCAAACTTCATCATCTCTTCCTCTACCTTACTCCATTTTCCAAAGAGATACTCTTGTAACACTTCTGCTACGGAACCTTCATCTGATTCAGAATCATATATACAAGTTCTATCTCTTTGGTAAATTTGAATTCGTTCAAAGAGTTTCTCACTTTCTAACTCCCTCAAGTTATCCACCAAGTTATCCACCAAGTTCTCTACAATCCCATCATGGTGTTCTTTTGGCGTTGCTCTGGCCTGATTGGAATCGATGGCATAAAGTTCTTCGTAACGAATCAAGGTGCTGAGATAAGAAAGCTCTGGTTTGGTACCAATTACAGCTAAAGAAACTTGGTAACCTTTAGAACGGAGTAATTGAGCAGTCTGACGAGGAACTTGAGTAGTTCGTAAGGTTCCCTCAATCAGCAAGTGATAACCCTGCGTGCTGAGTTCATCAACCAACTGTTCTACCATTTTTCCTGCAAATCCCTTGGTATAGTCCACGCTGTCCTTGCCATACTTTTCTTGCAGGGCTAAGTGGTTGGGATGCTGAGAACGGTAGCTATCACCATCGATGATAATAATATTACCTTGAAATTCTTTTTGCTTGATACGATGAATAGTCGTCTTACCTGCCCCGCTTTGTCCTCCAAGCAAGATAGCTTTTGGTCGATCTGGGATCGTCTTTCCTCGGGTTAAAGCCCGAATGGTTCGCTGTAAAGCCTTCTGAAACTCAGCTTCACTAAATTCTTCCAACCTCATTAAGCCACCACCCGATGATGCACCATCTCTAACATCCGCTCGATACCGTCTAAATAACCATTGTAACGCTCTATTTCATCGAAAGTATCGACAAGGTAAATCTTTGTATTGATCAATTCAGCCAAATCATCACTCATCAAAATCCAAGGGTTGGATTCATCATCAAAAGCAATATCTTGACTATCCTGATATCTATAAAGCTGTGATAAAATGGCAGCTCCACGTTCTTTTATCACTTCTACTTTTAAAGTCAGTTGGTAATCTTCAACAGGTGTTAGCATCTTATCCTCCCCTACAATATCGACATAAGAAACGTTAAATTTTTGACAAATACGATCGATGAGTTCTGTTGAAACTTTACTAGTTCCATTTTCATAACGACTCAGGCTATTGCGTGAAATCCCCACCATTTTCGCAAATTCTGGTTGTGTTAAATCGTGTGTATGGCGTAGTGATTTTATATTGTCTCCAATCATAGCCTTTCCCCCTATTCTTAGTTTTATTGTAACACAAAACGCACCAAATTTGGTGCGTTTTTAATCGATTTTTTTTCACAAAATAGCTCTCGTGCTCTTTTTAAACCTACTTAGGCCTAAAACTCCTCCATCTCCACAAAGGAGGCAAGAATAATCTCTTCCACATGGTCCACTGAAAGAGTCACAAAAACATTTCCATCCAAGCGACCATGCAACACAGCCTGCTCGCTCATTTCTCTCACCAAATCTTGGACTGGGATACCTACTTCAGGCAAGGTCATCGGAATTTCCATCTCATTTTTGAAGAAATGGTAGGTTTTCTCAATAGCCTGTCTAGCCAATTCTTCATCTGAACCTTCTGTCAGTCCCCAAACATTGCGGGCATAAGTTGCAAATTTCGCATGTGTCGTCGGATCAGTATCAACACAGAATTTCATCCAGCGCGGTGTCAAGACAGCCAAACCAATACCGTGCGTAATATCATAATAGGCCGACAATTCATGCTCGATAGCATGGCAAGTCCAGCCGCCCGCACGTCCACTAGCAACCAAGCCATTCAAAGCCAGGGTCGAGGTCCAAAGCAAGTTGGCACGCGCCTCATAATTTTCTGGTTCTGCAAGAGCCACCGGACCATGTTTGATGGCCGTCTTCAACAAGCCCTCTGCAATGCTATCCTGAACATCCACTCCAACTGTGCGATTAAAATATTGCTCAAAAAGATGGCTCATCATATCCGCCGTACCAGCTGCCGTCTGCCATTTTGAAACCGTGTAAGTCAAGGTCGGATCTAAGAAAGAGGCCCGCGGAATGAGCTCCCAGCCACCTGTACCCAATTTTTCATTGGTCTCCATATTGGAAATCACAGCCCCACGGTTCATTTCTGTACCAGTTGCCGCCAGCGTCAGAATATCTACAATCGGAACTGCCTGGCCAATCAGGCGAGGATTTTTGACCAAATCCCAGGCATCACCATCGTAATAAGCTGCCGCAGCCATAACCTTACTGGCATCAACGACTGAACCGCCACCGACAGCCAAAAGCATGTCTAGGCTATTTTCGCGAATCAACCTTCCACCTTCACGGACTGAATCAATCCGCGGATTGGGCTCGACACCTGCCAGCTCCACCCACTCAAAATCATTGTCTTTCAGCAAGGCCGTAACCTTATCATAGAGACCAGAGCGCTTGATGGAGCCACCACCGTAGACCAAAAGTACCTTCTTGCCGAATTGTTCCAAGACCTCTGGCAATTCAGCTAAGCGGTCACGTCCGAAACGGATGTCTGTCGGAATCTGTAAACGAAAATTATTCATCATGTCTCCTTTCAACGACGAGAAATGTATAAATTAGTGAAAACGCTACACTCTTAGTATATCATTCTTGGCTCCAAAAATCAGCTGCTGTAGATAGGAAAGCAAAAAGAGGCCAAGACCTCTTTCCTATCCCTTACCTAAGCATCCGCTGGTGGGTAGATATAGCTAACCGTACCTGCCCCGGTAGTCGTCGGGTTAAACCATCCACGGTAGTTTCCAATGGACATATTGCCATTAAAATTCGATTCCATCACCTGAATGGTCCCGTCAGCTGCTACGTCTGTCACATAAGCCACATGTCCATAGCCACCATCTGTCCATACGATAACGGCACCTACCTGAGGAGTTGTCCCAACCGTATAGCCCTGAGCCGCAGCACTTGCTGCCCAATCACCTCCATTGCCCCAATAGTTACCTACCCATGGCGCTAGCTCCTTTACACCCCAGGTACATTGGCCGACTGGATAGGTGTTGGCAGTATAAGTGGTCGTTACAGCGGAACTATAGGTCGTAGAGGCTGTAGAGACCGTCTCCGAAATGACAGCGCTACTGTTATCAGCCACTCCAAATGATTGGTAGATTGGAGCTGGATGTTCTCCCAGATAGCGCGGACCATAGGAATCAAAGGTATCTGCACTTGCCGAGGATTGTCCCAGCATGGCCATACCTGCAACTAAGCTTGCAGCGATTCCCAATTTCAACTTCTTATTTGCAAAAAATGTATTCATTTCAATACTTCCTTTCTTCTAGAACCTATATTCCCAAGCGAAGCACATTTATATAAAAAAATAAAGATGCCGAGCTATAAAGGTGGGTTCAGATATTACCCTATCTATCCTAAGGCAGAAAGCTTGAAGAAGACTTAAATAAATATGACAACTGTTACAGCTGACTCACAAGCAGATGACAAACATGTTATAATGGAAAAAATGATTGGAGGAAAGTCTATGAAACATATAATCTTGATTCACGGAACCTGGTGCGATGGGGCTGTCTGGGGAGAATTTGCCACAAAATTAGAAAAAATGGGCATCATTGTTCACACGCCTAGCCTGCGCTACCACGACTTACCCTATGAGCAAGTGATGGAAAAGGTTGGTGCCGTCAGCCTGACCGACTACGCTGATGATTTGGTTGCCCTGGTCGAAAGTCTGGAAGAGCCTCCTCTACTACTAGGGCATTCCCTGGGCTGTCTCTTGGCACAAATGGTCGCCGAGCGCACAGAAATCGCCGGCATGATTCTCATGGGGCCTGCCCCTACTGCCGACATCTTTGCCCTCTATCCAACCATGATTCGTTGTTTCATCCGCCACTTCCTGCGCTGGGGCTTCTGGAAAAAGCCCATGCCACCATACAAGGATGAGTTTTTCACCTATTGCCTCAACATCCAGGACCCTAGTCTCAAGGAGGATATCTTCAAGACCCTGGTTCCTGAATCCGGCAAGGTTTACACTCAGATGGCCTTTCCTTTCTTTGACAAAAGCAGAGCAGGCTATGTGGATTTCAGCAAGATTTCGGGTCCAGTCCTGGTCATCACGGGCAGCGAAGACAAGATGACCGTATCCGCCATCGCCAGAAAAACAGCTCAGAACTACGCCGAATCAGTGCTCGTGTCCCTAACAGGAGCCGACCACATGTACGAATCCGGCAAATTCCAAGACAAAACCCTCTCTGTTATCCGCGCCTGGTTGACCGAGAAGAATTTCATCTGATTCCCCACACCAATTGCGCTTAGGTTTCTCAAAAATATAGTAGATTATTTGACGGTTTTAAAGTATAATAAGCTAGTACGTAAAATCAGAAAGTTCCGCAAGCATGAAGCAATCTATCAAATCAAACATCCGAAAACGAAAAATACAAAGACCCCTATGGAAAAAATTAGCCATTGGACTCCTGGTCCCCCTATTGGCCCTGGGACTTTGGTACTCTGTCAGTCTGGCCAATTACTATCTCCAAGCACATCTGACAGAAAGATTTCCCCAGCATGTGCAAGAAATTTACTTCATTCTCTTCGCCCTGCTCTATAGTGGCCTTGTTCTGGTCCTGTCTTTCTCGCTCTGGCTCTGGTGGAAAGTCATTTTTGACGAAAAATTCACCTGGTGGAAACCAGCTTCCTTACTGGTCGTCTGGCTACCCGTCTTTCCAGTCTTCTACCTTGTTAAACAAGAGGCCAGACTGATTATCCCAAAGTCTCCACAGGTCATTTCCCACCGGGCCCTCAACGGTCCTAGCGCAGTTGAAAATAGTCTCGAGGCCTTCCAAATTTCCAGCAAAAGTAAGTTTGACTACATTGAAATTGACATCTGGGAAACAGCAGATTTGGAATATGTGGTCTTTCACGACCCTAATCTATCCGGCTGGACAGGGCTCCACTATCGGCCACACGACCTGCCCTTAAGCACTCTAACCAACATTAGCTTGACCGATCAAGAGGGGCACACAGCCCATATCGCCAGCTTTGATCAGATTCTGACAGAGGCCGAAAAGTCTGGTCAAAAGCTCCTGATTGATTTCAAAACTTCTGAGCTAGACAGTCCACAGATTGTGGAAAACTTTCTAGGAAAATACCAACAGCGTTTAGAGCAAGGCCAGCATCAACTACAAACAGCTGACCAAGAATTTATGAAGAGAGTCCTCAGCCACTCACCTAAATTTGAAACAGTCTTGATTATGAATTCCATCCTTGAGGAGCAATTTCCAGGTTTAACTGGATTCAGCGTCCCTTTGAGCGACCTGTCTCCCGAATTACATGATTACATCAAAGCCTCCAAGAAATTTCTCTATGTCTGGACAGTCAATGATGAAGCTGGCGTGACCCAGGCAGATGATTTAGCGGTTGATGGCATCATTTCAGACTTTCCTGGCAAGACCCAAGACCAACTAAACCACACCTTGGTGTATTCTAAGTACAAGGATTATTATCACAAGCAATTGGAGAACCTTCTCATCTTTCCAAGCTTAAAATAAAGACAGCATAGTAGCAATCAGGTGGACACCATCTGGTTGTTTTTTTTGAACAGGTTACACAAAAAGAGAAGACCAAACGGTCTTCCCTTAAAGCTTATTATTCAGTTACAGCTTCAAGGTCTGCTTCTGCTGCAAGTTCTTCAGCTACTGTGTCTTCAATGATTTCAACTTCATTAATGGCTTGTGGTTCAAGATTACGGTAGCGGGCCATACCTGTACCTGCTGGGATAATCTTACCGATGATAACGTTCTCTTTAAGACCGAGAAGGTTGTCACGTTTACCACGAATAGCTGCATCTGTAAGAACGCGAGTTGTTTCTTGGAAGGATGCGGCAGACAAGAATGAGTTGGTTTCAAGGGACGCTTTTGTGATACCCATAAGAACTGGACGAGCTGTTGCCGGAATACCACCTGCAATAACCACGTCAGCATTGGCATCTGTAAAGTCTGTGATATCCATGAGGGTACCCATGAGAAGATCTGTGTCACCTGGATCCATGACACGAACTTTACGAAGCATTTGACGAACCATTACCTCGATGTGCTTGTCGCCGATTTCTACACCCTGGCTACGATAAACTTTTTGAACTTCAGAAAGAAGGTAAGTTTCAACCGCCAAGACATCACGGACTTCGAGCAAGCGTTTTGGTTGGATAGAACCTTCGGTAAGGGCTGCACCACGCGCAACTTGGTCACCAACTTCAACCTTCATACGGGCTGTAAATGGAACCACATATTCACCTTCACCAGTCACACCTTTAACAAAGACTTTCTTGGTACGAGTAGAAGCATCTTCTTCAATAGCGATAACTTCCCCTTTGACCTCAGTGATAACCGCTTCCCCTTTTGGATTGCGAGCTTCAAAGATCTCTTGAACACGAGGAAGACCCTGCGTGATATCGCTGTTTGAGGCTACACCACCCGTGTGGAAGGTACGCATTGTAAGCTGTGTACCAGGCTCACCGATAGATTGAGCTGCAATCGTACCAACTGCTTCACCCACTTCAACCGCATCACCTGTTGCCAAGTTGATACCGTAACAATGACGGCAGACACCGTGACGAGTGTTACATGTAAATACGCTACGGATGGTTACTTGTTCAACGCCTGCATTGACAATTTCACGGGCAATATCTTCCGTAATCAATTTGTTTGGACCAATGATAACGGCACCCGTTTCAGGATGTTTAACAGTTTTCTTAGTGTAACGACCTTGCAAACGCTCTTCAAGTGGCTCGATCATTTCCTTGCCATCTGTGATAGAACGGATGTCAAGACCACGGTCTGTTCCACAGTCGTCTTCACGGATGATGACATCTTGGGCAACGTCAACCAAACGACGAGTCAGATAACCTGAGTCGGCTGTCTTCAAGGCCGTATCCGTCATACCCTTACGGGCACCGTGAGTTGAGAAGAACATTTCCAATACAGAAAGACCTTCACGGAAGTTAGACAAGATAGGCAATTCCATGATACGTCCGTTCGGAGCTGACATCAGACCACGCATACCGGCCAACTGGGAGAAGTTGGAAATGTTACCACGGGCACCAGAGTCCATCATCATAACGATTGGGTTCTTCGGATCTTGTTTTTCAACCAGACGTTTTTCCAATTTTTCCTTAGCTGAACGCCATTCATCTGTAACAGCTGCATAACGCTCATCATCCGTAATCATACCACGGCGGAATTGTTTCTTGATTTGTTCTACACGTTCGTGAGATTCTTCAATGATTTCAGCCTTGTTGTCGATAACCGGAATATCGGCAATACCCACTGTCAAACCAGCAAGTGTTGAATGATAATAACCCAAGTCTTTCAAACGGTCAAGCAGGGCTGATGTTTCAGTTGTACGGAAACGCTTGAAAATTTCAGCGATGATGTTACCAAGATTTTTCTTCTTGAATGGTGGGTTGATTGGCAATTCTGCAATAGCAGCCTTGATATCTGATCCTGGTTCCAAGAAGTATTTATCAGGAGTTCCTTCTGTCAAGTTAGCATTGTTTGGTTCTTGCAAGTAAGGAAGACCTTCTGGCATAATCGCGTTGAACAAGATTTTTCCGACAGTTGTCATCATGACCTTGTGTTTTTGGTTGTCTTTCCAAGGCTTATCAAGGCTATCTGTTGCAATACCAACACGGGTATGCAAGTGAACATAGCCATTACGGTAAGCCATAACAGCCTCATCCGCATCCTTGAAGACCATACCTTCACCTTCACGACCAGCATCTTCCATGGTCAAGTAGTAGTTACCCAAGACCATATCCTGAGACGGTGTTACAACTGGTTTACCATCTTTAGGGTTAAGGATGTGTTCTGCCGCGAGCATAAGGATACGTGCTTCTGCTTGTGCTTCTTCTGACAATGGAACGTGAATCGCCATCTGGTCACCGTCAAAGTCGGCGTTGTAGGCTTCACAGACAAGCGGGTGCAAACGAAGGGCTTTACCGTCGATCAGAACTGGCTCAAAAGCCTGGATACCCAAACGGTGAAGGGTAGGTGCGCGGTTCAAAAGAACTGGGTGTTCTTTGATCACTTCTTCCAAGATGTCCCAAATACGATCATCTCCACGTTCAATCAAGCGTTTTGCAGCTTTTACGTTGCCAGCAATATCACGGGCAACGATTTCACGCATGACAAACGGTTTGAAGAGCTCGATCGCCATTTCGCGTGGCACACCACATTGGTACATTTTAAGCGTTGGACCAACGGCGATAACGGAACGTCCTGAGAAGTCAACACGCTTACCAAGCAAGTTTTGACGGAAACGTCCTTGCTTACCCTTAAGCATGTGGCTGAGTGATTTAAGTGGACGGCTACCTGGTCCTGTAATTGGACGACCACGGCGACCGTTATCAATCAAGGCATCCACAGCTTCTTGGAGCATACGTTTTTCGTTTTGTACGATGATCCCTGGGGCATTAAGTTCCAAGAGACGAGCCAAACGGTTGTTACGGTTGATTACACGGCGATAGAGTTCGTTCAAGTCAGATGCGGCAAAACGGCCACCATCCAACTGAACCATTGGACGCAAATCTGGCGGAATAACTGGAAGGATATTGAGAATCATCCATTCTGGCTTGTTACCAGATTTGTAGAAGGCATCGAGTACATCCAAGCGACGAACTGCTTTAATCCGTTTTTGCCCAGTTGCAGTTTTTAACTCTTCTTTAAGAGCTGCGATTTCTTTTGGAAGATCTACCTGCTTCAAGAGGTCTTGAATAGCTTCTGCCCCCATTTTGGCAACGAATGAACCATAGCCGAATTCACGCAAACGCTCGCGGTATTCGCGCTCTGTCATGATAGACTTGTGCTCAAGCGGTGTATCTTTCGGATCAATCACCACATAAGCTGCGAAGTAAATAACTTCTTCAAGCGCACGTGGGCTCATATCCAAGGTCAAGCCCATACGGCTTGGAATACCTTTGAAATACCAGATGTGTGAGATTGGAGCTTTCAACTCAATGTGTCCCATACGCTCACGGCGGACTTTTGCACGAGTTACTTCCACACCACAGCGGTCACAAGTGATCCCTTTATAACGGATACGCTTGTATTTACCACATGAACACTCCCAGTCTTTTGTTGGACCAAAGATCACTTCATCAAAAAGTCCATCACGTTCTGGTTTTAGTGTCCGATAGTTGATTGTTTCAGGTTTTTTAACCTCACCGTAAGACCATGAACGAACCTTACTTGGTGAAGCTAACGTGATTTGCATACTTTTAAATCGATTTACGTCAACCACTAATAATCCCTTTCTTTTCTTGTGAGAGGTGGATGAGTCACACCTCGGATTCTTGAATAACCGACAAAGTTGCTAGACTGACTAGCACCAGACAGACTAGGCGATCCCAGTTGATACAAGATCAAGCAAGGACCTCCCCTAGTCTCCTATCTGATTATTCTTTGTCTTCTGCTTCTTCTGCTGCAAAGGCTGCCGCTGCGTCAGCTGCTGCTTTTGCACGTGCTTTTTCAAGATCATCTACGTGGATGATATCATCATCTTCACCTTCATCAAGGTCACGCAATTCTACTTCGTTATCATCTTCATCAAGGACACGCATATCCAAACCAAGTGATTGCAATTCTTTGACAAGAACGCGGAATGATTCTGGAACGCCTGGTTTTGGAATTGGTTTGCCTTTTGTGATGGCTTCATAGGCTTTCAGACGGCCTGTCACATCATCTGACTTGTAGGTCAAGATTTCTTGTAGGACGTTTGAAGCACCGTAGGCTTCAAGGGCCCAAACCTCCATCTCACCGAAACGCTGACCACCAAACTGGGCCTTACCTCCGAGTGGCTGTTGGGTAACGAGTGAGTATGGTCCGACTGAGCGGGCATGAAGTTTATCATCAACCATGTGGTGAAGCTTGATCATGTACATGACACCGACAGACACACGGTTATCAAATGGCTCACCGGTACGTCCATCGTAAAGAATGGTCTTGGCATCTGAATCCATACCCGCTTCTTTAACGGTTGACCAAAGGTCTTCTGAACTTGCACCATCGAAAACTGGTGTTGCAATGTGGATACCCAAGTTACGAGCCGCCATACCCAAGTGAAGTTCCATAACCTGACCGATGTTCATACGAGATGGCACCCCGAGTGGGTTCAACATGATATCAACTGGCGTTCCATCTGGAAGATATGGCATATCTTCAACCGGTACAATACGTGAAACGACACCCTTGTTACCGTGACGACCGGCCATCTTATCTCCGACCTTGATCTTACGTTTTTGAGCGATGTAGACACGAACCAGCATGTTAACACCTGATTGCAATTCATCACCGTTGGCACGAGTAAAGATTTTCACATCACGAACGACACCATCGGCACCGTGAGGTACACGAAGAGAGGTGTCACGCACTTCACGTGACTTGTCACCGAAGATTGCATGCAAGAGGCGCTCTTCAGCAGAAAGATCTTTTTCACCCTTAGGTGTGACCTTACCAACAAGAATATCACCTTCTTTAACTTCCGCACCGATACGTATGATACCCATTTCATCCAACTGACGAAGGGCATCCTCACCAACGTTTGGAATTTCGCGTGTGATTTCTTCAGGGCCTAACTTGGTATCGCGGGTTTCTGATTCGTATTCTTCCAAGTGAACAGATGTATAGACATCTTCTTTCACCAGACGCTCAGACATGATAACCGCATCCTCGAAGTTATAACCTTCCCACGTCATGTAGGCAACGATTGGGTTTTGACCGAGGGCCATTTCCCCACGTTCCATAGAAGGACCATCTGCGATAAAGTCGCCTTTTTCAACGACATCGCCTACTTTTACAAGGGTACGTTGGTTATAAGCTGTACCAGAGTTTGAACGGCGGAATTTCTGAATGCTGTAAACATCCAAAGAGCCATCTTCACGACGAACCTCAACCTTGTCTGCATCCGCGTAAACAACCTTACCATCGTGTTGAGCAATAACCGCAGCACCTGAGTCATGGGCAGCCTGATACTCCATACCAGTACCAACGTAAGGTGCTTTTGGATCAATCAATGGAACAGCCTGACGTTGCATGTTGGCACCCATGAGGGCACGGTTGGAGTCATCGTTTTCCAAGAAAGGAATACATGCTGTCGCAACAGCAACTACCTGTTTCGGTGAAACGTCCATGAAGTCCGCTGAATCTGCTGGGAACTCTTGGTTATTACCTTGGTGACGTCCCATAACGATTTTATCAACGAAACGGTTGTTTTCATCAAGTGGTGATGTTGATTGGGCTACGATGTAGGCATCTTCTTCATCTGCTGTCAACCAAACGATTTCGTTGGTAACAGTACCAGTTGCACGGTCGATCTTGCGGTATGGTGTTTGGATGAAACCATACTTGTTGAGGTGACCATAAGAAGACAAGTTGTTGATCAAACCGATGTTTGGTCCCTCAGGCGTTTCAATCGGACACATACGGCCATAGTGAGTGTAGTGAACATCTCGAACCTCATAACCAGCGCGGTCACGGGTCAAACCACCAGGTCCCAAGGCTGACAAACGGCGTTTGTGAGACAACTCGGAAAGTGGGTTGTGTTGGTCCATGAACTGTGACAACTGAGATGAACCAAAGAATTCTTTGATTGCAGCTGTAACAGGGCGGATATTGATGATTTGTTGTGGCGTCAATACTTCATTGTCTTGAACAGACATACGCTCACGCAAGTTACGTTCCATACGCGTCAAACCGATACGTACTTGGTTGGCAAGCAATTCACCAACGGCACGAATACGACGGTTACCCAAGTGGTCAATATCATCTACACGACCAAGACCTTCAGCCAAGTTGAGGAAGTAGCTCATCTCTGCCAAGATATCCGCAGGTGTTACTGTACGTACGTTTTCCGCCGGATTAGCATTACCAATCACAGTGACTACACGATCTGGATCTTTTGGTGCCACAATCTTGAATTTCTGCAAAAGAACTGGCTCAAGAAGAACAGCGTTGTCATTTGGAATGTATTCAACAAGGTTGAGTTCGTCGAATTGAGCTTCTACTTTTTCAAGCACATCACGGCTCAAGACTGTACCTGCTTCCAAGACGATTTCGCCTGTCTCACCGTTAATCACATGCTCAGCAAGTGTTTGGTTGAGCAAACGAGTACGGAGGTTGAGTTTTTTATTAATCTTGTAACGACCAACAGGTGCTAGGTCGTAACGACGTGGGTCAAAGAAACGAGCTGTCAAAAGGCTACGAGAGCTTTCAGCTGTCTTTGGTTCTCCTGGACGAAGACGCTCATAGATTTCCTTGAGGGCTTCATCTGTACGTGAATCCGCTGGATTTTTATGAATATCTTTCTCAATAGTGTTGCGTACCAATTCGCTATCACCAAAAATATCGAAGATTTCATCATCACCTGAGAAACCAAGAGCACGCACAAGCGTTGTGAACGGAATCTTACGCGTACGGTCGATACGAGTATAGGCAATATCCTTAGAATCAGTTTCCAATTCTAACCAAGCTCCACGGTTAGGGATAACCGTTGAACCATAACCTACTTTACCGTTCTTATCTACTTTGTCATTAAAGTAAACACCCGGTGAACGCACCAACTGAGAAACGATGATACGCTCTGCACCGTTGATGATGAAGGTACCCATTTCAGTCATGATTGGGAATTCGCCAAAGAAAACTTCCTGGGTCTTGATTTCACCCGTTTCCTTGTTGACCAAGCGGAATGTCACATAGATAGGCGCAGAATAGTTGGCATCGTGCGAACGTGCCTCTTCCAAAGTGTATTTTGGAGTCTTCAATTCGTAGCCAACAAATTCCAATTCCATGGTATCTGTGAAGTTTGATACTGGAAGTACATCTTCAAAGACTTCCTTCAAACCAGAATCCAAGAAATCTTTGAAAGAATCTGTCTGGATTTCGATCAAATTTGGTAAATCAAGAACTTCCTTGATTCTTGAAAAACTACGACGGGTACGGTGCTTACCGTACTGAACTTCATGTCCTGCCAAAAGTTTTCTCCTTTGTAATAAGATACTAAGCCGTAAGCAACTCAAAGAAAAATAGGAAACACGACGACGGAGGCAAGCCTCCGAGGAGGTGTTTATCTTTTTTCACAGAGTTGTAAGCGAGTTCAATTATCAGCCAATAAGCTGGCTCCATTCATCCTTTTTCTGAATATTTAGAATCTTTAAGAATACATTACAATTCCTAAAAATCCATCAAATAGACACAAAAAGAGCAGCTAAATCTTCCTTTGAAAAGTGTGATTTAACTGCTGCAAGTCTTGTTTGGACAAGATTTCAAACAAGACAGACGACAAATTATTTATAAGATTATAACACAAGACCGCTTGAAAATCAAGGATTATCTTCTTCACCAGAGTCCGAGCTTGGTTCGGAATCTTCATCATTATTATTTGCTGAGGATGATGAGCTCGAACTGCTAGAAGAACCTGTCCTGCTGTTACTGCTTGAGGAGGTCGTCCTACGCTGCTGGTTGCCAAACAAACTATTCCAAGCTGTCTGATAATCAGCCTCTGTTCCACCTAACATAAATCGATAGTTGGTCACCGGCGCCCCATTTTTGGCCCAATAACTAGTCGTAGTAGCACCTGATACGTTAATCGTACGGCCATTGACCTGCACACTACCTGGCCGTTGCCCAGTAGAGGTGACTACATTAGATGCAATCACACTATCATCCAGTGTAAATCGTCCAGAGAATAATTCCGGTGCCACTTGATAGATGGCATTGGACAAATAAGCAACATAGTGAGAATTGCTATTATAGCTTGCAAAAACATCCAAACTTGTATTATCATCATAGCCTGCCCAGGAGCCCAAGGTAACCTGAGGGGTCGAAAGCATGAGCCAAGCATCTCCAGCGTAATTACTCGTACCAGTCTTGCCAGCTATATCTGTATTGGCCAATACTTGAGGGTTGATAGCCCTGATACGGTTTGCATAGGTTGTGGTCAAGCCAGAGGAAATAACCCCCTTGAGCAGGTTCATCATGATACTCGAAGTTGCCTTAGAGTAAACCTGAACAGGTGCCGCCTGGTGCTGGTAAACAACTGTCCCATCAGCCTTCTTGATATTCTCAACCAGATAATGCTTGTTGTAGACGCCGCCGTTTGCCAAGGTTTGATAGGCGTTGGTATTGGTAGCTACAGAAACATCAATCCCTCCTCCGAGAGGCAGACTTTCAATGTCATACATCGGAATGTGGTAATCCATCTTCTCCATATAGGACTTGACATCCACACCAGACTGTTGCAGCAGCTTATAGGTCCAGAAGACAGGTATATTGACCGAGCGATTGAGAGCAGTCTGCAAATCAATCATACCTGAACCTCGGTTATTGACGTTCATGATTTGCTCGCCACTGGAGAAACGAGCTGGGTAATCTGAGAAGATACTAGCCGATCCGATTAGGCCCTGGTCCATAGCAATACCGTAGGCCAAAATAGGCTTAATGGTTGATGCGGGAGAACGAACAGTATCGAAAGCATGATTGTTCTTGTTCTGTGAAAAATCACGGCCACCAACAAAGCCAAGCACTGCACCTGTCTTGTTATCTAGCAAGACCGAACCAGTCTCTACAACTCCGTTTCCTTCATCCAGCAAGTAGCCATTGTCACGCGCTACAGCATTCATGGCATTGTGAATGGCAGGATTGACCGTAGAAGTGACGGTATAGCCCCCTTGGCTAATTTCTTGGGCGGCAAGCTCTCTGTATTCCTGAACGGTCTCATCATTTTTCAGCTTGGCATCTGAAACCTTATCCCGCTCCACCAGATAATCATACATGACGTCAATGGCTTCATCCAGAACAGCATAGTATAGAAAATCCTTGGTATCCTCTGTTACCGGACTAGGAGGAAGGAAGTCCTGGCGAATATCATAATCCTTATAGGTCTCGTACTCTTCCTTGGTCAGAAATTCTGCTCGGTACATATTATAGAGTACATCTTGGTGTCGAGCCAGGCCGTAAGACATATACTCATCCGACTTGAGACTACCGTCTGCCGCATAGGGCGAGTAGACAATGGGACTCTGTGGCAAACCAGCAATAAAGGCCGCCTGAGGAACCGTTAATTCCTTGGTTGATTTTCCGAAAATTCCCCGCGCCGCTTCTTCTACACCGGCAATATTCTTGCCCTGATTATTTCGACCAAAAGGCGAGACATTGAGATAAGTAGTCAAAATATCTTCCTTGGACATGTCCCGCTCCAGAGCCAAGGCGGTGATAATTTCATTGGCCTTACGTGTAAAAGTCGGAGCGTCGCCAACAATCTGCTGCTTAATCAACTGCTGAGTAATAGTCGAACCACCGCTGGAAGAACCAAAACCAACCGAGCCCAGAGCCGCACGCAATACCGCCTTAGGCACAACACCATTGTGGCTCTCAAAGGTGACATCCTCCGTAGCAATCACGGCCTGCTTTATATAGTCAGAAATATCTGCATTTTCAATAGGGCTCCGCAACAAGTCTGAATTGATATCTGCTACAGGAGAGCCATCCGAAAAGACAATATGAGAATTTCTGCTGATATTGGCGATATTGGACAGCAGCTCTTCCTTACTAGGTGCCTCTACTTGGTCAAATAGGCTAAAGACATAGCCAACTCCAACCCCGGCACCCAGACTGCCCAAGACTAGGAAAATGACCGCCAAATAATCCACCAATAATTTGATGCTTCTTAACAAGATGCCCAATCCATTGGTCAGGCTAAAAGAAGCCATCATTGTTTTGAATTTAGAATGTTTCGTCGTCATAGTAACTCCTTATTCCTTTTATTATACCAAACTTTGCCCACTTTCTACAATTTCATGGTATAATAGGGGGAAATTTTAAAAGGAGAAAGCCTCATATGAATATTTTTGAAGAACTAAAAGCTCGTGGCTTGGTCTTTCAAACGACAGACGAAGAAGCCTTGGTAAAAGCATTAACAGAAGGACAGGTTTCTTATTACACAGGCTACGATCCAACAGCAGATAGTTTACACTTGGGGCACTTGGTTGCAATTTTAACCAGCCGTCGCTTGCAGTTAGCAGGCCACAAGCCTTACGCCCTAGTTGGCGGTGCAACTGGTCTGATTGGCGACCCTTCCTTCAAGGATGCGGAGCGCAGCTTGCAAACCAAAGACACCGTGGACGGTTGGGTGACAAAAATTCAAGGTCAACTCTCTCGCTTCTTGGATTTTGAAAATGGTGACAACAAGGCCGAAATGGTCAACAACTACGACTGGTTCTCAGACATCAGCTTTATTGACTTCCTTCGTGATGTCGGTAAATACTACACGGTCAACTACATGATGAGCAAAGACTCTGTGAAAAAACGGATTGAAACAGGGATTTCCTACACCGAGTTTGCCTACCAAATCATGCAGGGCTATGACTTCTACGAACTCAATGACAAGCACAATGTCACCCTGCAAATCGGTGGCTCTGACCAGTGGGGCAACATGACAGCAGGTACTGAATTGCTTCGCCGTAAGGCTGACAAGTCTGCTCACGTTATGACTGTACCACTTATCACCGACTCGACAGGTAAGAAATTTGGTAAGTCTGAAGGCAACGCTGTTTGGTTGGATGCCGACAAGACTTCTCCGTATGAAATGTACCAATTCTGGCTCAATGTCATGGACGACGATGCTGTCCGTTTCTTGAAAATCTTTACTTTCTTGTCATTAGATGAGATCGCTGAAATCGAGAAACAATTTGACGCTGCCCGTCATGAACGCCTAGCTCAGAAGATTTTGGCTAAGGAAGTCGTGACATTGGTCCACGGTGAAGAGGCTTATAACCAAGCCCTTAACATTACTGAACAATTATTCGCTGGCAATATCAAAAACCTATCCGCAAAAGAACTCAAGCAGGGCCTCAGCAACGTTCCAAACTACGCTGTACAGGCTGAAGACAACCTTAACATCGTTGAACTTCTAGTTACCTCTGGTATTGTCAATTCAAAACGCCAAGCTCGTGAGGATGTGCAAAATGGTGCCATTTATGTCAACGGCGAGCGTGTGCAGAACTTGGAGTATAGCCTTTCTGACAGCGATAAAATTGACGGCGAGTTGACCGTTATCCGCCGCGGGAAGAAAAAATATTCTGTGTTGACGTATTAACATCTCCCAAGGAAATCCTATGTGATTTCCTTTTCTGCTAACCTAGGAGAAAAGACATGACCTGCATTTTTTGCCACCAGCTCAAAGAAGAAGATATTCTCTACCAGACGGAATATTTCAAGGTCGTCTGGGATATTGACCCTGTCCAAACGGGGCATCTACTGATTATCAGCAAAGACCACTATGACACGCTCAGCCAAGTCCCACCTGTTGTTCGCTACGAATTATCGGACTTGGAAGTCTTTTTGACTGAAAAACTCTGTCAGGAATTAGCGATTGACGGTGTGACCATAGCTTGCAATGACCGCTTGTTTGACACTGGTACCCATTTCCATGTCCACCTGATTCCACGCTTTCAATCAGATGGCTTCTGGGACCAGATTTCGCTTGCGCAAGTACAACTAGACCTGACTCACTTTCTTCAAGCGTTATAAAAGCAGCCCGACGGCTGCTTTTTCGCTTATATCAACTCTTCCACTTCATAGATGGTATCGTCCAAGGCCACTTGATAGCCTTCCAAGTCATAGGCCACAGAGGTTTCCACCTCCGCCAACTGCTGATCCAGCTGGATGTGCACCTCTTCCACCCCGTCCAAATCTAAGAGATGATTGGTCACGTGTTTGACACAATTTTGACAAGATAAATTTTTCAATTTCAAAGTTTGCTTCATATTCTTTCTCCTTTTTTATACTCCATGAAAATCAGATTCAGACTAGGCGACGCAGATGCAGATAGAACTGAAGTTCATCAAGTCAAGTCAACAACGTCTGAGGTTGATTTTCGAAGAGTATGATGATGCCCACAGGTACATTGACCCGCCAAGCATTGACATGCGATTTGCTCAGGTGCAGCCTTTTGTAGTTGGGCTATTTTGCTAGCTAGTTGTTCAAGGCTTTTTTGGGAAAATGTCCCTGTGTCTAGCAAATTTTCAACCAGTTGACCTTGTTTAGTGGAACAGATGGTAGCTAGTAAAAGTTCCACCTGACTCTGCAAATGTACCTCTTCACTGATGATAGGATAATAATGGTACTTGCTGGTTTCCTTAGCCATTCTCAGATAGTTTTTCTTCCGCAGACGACCTAAAAGTGTCTTAATGGTCGTTGCCTGCCAGTCAAAACCCTCCTGCAAGGCCTGAATAATTTCCTGTGAAGTCGCACCAGGATGGGCCCACAGAACCCGCATGACCTGCCACTCCGCAGCAGAAATCATCTGCTCCATAAACTCACCTCCCAACAATCATTTTCTAATTTTAGTTTACACTTGTAGTCAGAAAATGTCAAGAAAAAGGACTGAACATTCCGTTCAGCCTTATTTTCTTAGTGAGCCAGCATTTCCTGACCGATTTCCAAACCAGTCAAACCAACTGGATAATAGGTCGGCCAGTTTTCCAATTCTTCCAATAGTTTTTCTTGGCTCTCTCCACCAAAATAGATATGGAAGTGACCTGTCTTAACAGGGGCAATATTGTGGTCACTGAATTGCACATACTTGTAATCACCAGCATTTGGATCCGTTGCTTCAAACAAGAAACGAACACCACGGTTACCTTTTTTATAAGTCAAAATTTCATAACCCACGTACTTATAAGTATACTTGTAAGACTTGTCTCCCACTACAAACTCCATAGTATTATCAGTAATGTTGATTTGATCAACGTTTGTCTTGTAACCTGTGTCGTAGTATGCCTTATACTCTTCAGCTGTCATATCACCTTTAATTTTCGCCTTGTAATCCCAAACTTGATCAAGCGTACCATCGAGCAAATATGGGTAAACAGACTGCCACTCCCCGGCATAATCTGACAAAGTCCGGTCTTTTACCGCAGAATCTTCAAAATAACCATTGTAAACCGTCTGAGCCGTTTCCGCACCCTCTTCTGGCAAGATCTCTACACCAGCTTGGCTGGTTGTTTTTTCCAAAGCCGCCAAGTTTGCTTCCATGATGGAAATATAATCCTCACCACTATCCATAGCTTCTGTCGTCACACTCTCAAGCGTATCCAAAACATCCAGTTCCACGCCAGTTTCTTTTGCCAAGGTTTCCGCTACTGCTGAAGACGCATTCTCTTCAAAATAGATATACTTGATACCGTAGGTCTTGATATACTCGGTCAATTCCGCCAAACGAGTTGCCGTAGGCTCTTGGTCTGCAGAGACACCTGTGATCGACACTTGGTGCAAACCATAATCCAAAGCCAAATAAGCAAAGGCAGTATGCTGGGTGACAAAATATTTTTGCTTAGCAGCTGACAAGGTTTCTGTATATTGAGAATGCAGAGCTTCTAGCTTTTCAATATAGGCTGCTGCATTTTCTTCAAAAACAGCTTTTTTCTCAGGATACTGGGCAATCAAACCATCCCGAATGGTTTCTACCAAGGTAATGGAACGCTCTGGTGACAACCAAACATGTGGGTCATATGCATGGTTATGTTCTTCCCCTTCAGCATGGTCATGTTCTTCTTCCTCGCTACCAGGCAAGAGCAACATTTCCTCCGTCGCCTTGATAACACCAACCGCTTCAGTATCAATACTGTCTAAAACATCTGGCACCCAAGTTTCCATATTTTCATTTTCATAGACAAAGGTATCCGCTTCTTGAATCAAAGCGATATCTTTAGCAGACGGCTCAAAGTCATGAACTTCTGTACCCGCTTCAATCAAAAGATCAACTGTTCCTTCCTCACCCACAACCTGCTTGGTAAACTCATATACTGGATAAAAAGTGGTCACGATATTCAACTCATCATCCTGAGAAGCTGTGCTATTACCGCAGGCCGACAAGGCGAAGAACGATAAACCCAAACCTAAAAGAGCTAATTTTTTCATAATTCCTCCTATTTTTTAAACTTGGCTACTAGATTCACCAATAAGAAAATACTAATAAAAATCAAGGTAATGCTGGCACTTGCAGGTGTTTCAGCATAATAAGATGTCAGCAAACCAGTGACCATTCCAAAGAAGCCAATCAACATCCCGAACACAATCACCGACTTGAAATTTTTTCCTAAACGAAGCGCAATGGCTGCAGGTAAGACCATGATGGTCGATACCAAGAGGGCACCAGCCGCAGGAATCATCAGGGCAATGGCGACACCTGTCACCACATTAAATGCAATCGACATGGCACGTACTGGTAAACCGTCCACAAAAGCCGTATCCTCATCAAAAGTCAAGATATACATAGGACGTAGGAAGAGAAGGGTCAACAAGATAACCGCAACTGCAATGCCAAACAAAGCCCAGACCTGTTCCTGGCTAATAGTGACAATCGATCCAAATAGGTATTGATCTAAACTCAAACTCGACTTACCGCCAGACTTATTCATAACAATAAGGGAAATAGCCAGACCTGTAGACATCAAGATTGCCGTACCGATTTCCATAAAGTTCTTGTAAATCGTACGCAAGTATTCAAGAAAGACTGCTGCCACAATCACAACAAGTAAGGTGGACACAGTCGGAGAAATCCCCAAAACCAAACCAAACGCCACACCTGCTAAGGAAACGTGACTAAGGGTATCTGACATCAAACTCTGTCTTCTGAGAATGAGAAAAACACCCAGGATTGGCGAAAACAAACTCATAGCAATAATTGCCAAAAAAGCCCGCTGCATGAAATCATACTGGAAAATAGACAGATCAAACATGGCCAACCTCCGTGTCTAGTTCCGCATCATGAACATTGAAACAACGCCAAGGTGAAGCCTGGTCACGAACCAAGTGAATATTACGATCTGCATACCGACTCAACTCATCAGGATCATGAGTAATCATCAAAACAGCCTTTCCATGCTTCTTAGCAGAATGGTGCATTAACTTATAAAAAGCATCTTTAGTGCCACTATCCATTCCAGTAGTTGGCTCATCTAGGATGAAAATATCCGGATCAGATGCAAACATCCGAGCAATGACAGCCCGTTGCTTTTGTCCACCGCTCAGTGACCCCAGTTTTTTATCTCGATGCTCCCACATACCAACCGAATCCAAACTCTTCTTCACATGTTCCTCATCGTGAGCCGTCAACCGTCTAAACCAACCCTGCCTTGGGTAACGCCCCGAACGAACAAATTCCAAAACAGTACTTGGAAAACCAGCATTAAAACTAGCAATCTGCTGCGGCAGATAAGCCATACGTAACTTTTTCCCCTTGGTGCTTTTTTCAGAAATAGTCACCTGACCAATTTTTGGTTTCAAAATCCCCAGGGTCGCCTTGATCAAGGTAGACTTGGCAGCCCCATTTTCACCCGTCAAGGTCACAAACTCCCCACTATCCAAGTGATAATGGATGTGCTCTAGGACCGGCTCCTTGTCATAATAGAAGGACAAATCCTCCACTGTGATGTATCTCATTATTTTTTAATCTTCTCCACTAAATCCTGCATAAAGCGAACAATCAATTCTTGCTCATCAGCCGTGTAACCCTTTAGCAAGTCCTCGTAAGCCTCTAATGTGTGGGTATGATGGTGGGCATGCTCCGCCGCAATGGGACGAGCCAGGTCCGTCAGACTAAAGCGAACAACACGGCCATCCTTGCTATCCCGCACTGCCTCCAAGAGACCTTGCGCAACCAAAGACTTGGTGGCCTTGGTCACTGCAGCCTGACTGATATTGAGCTGCTTGGCAATCTCAGTATTGGTATAAGCATTCTTTTCAATCAACATGAGGATATGCTCCTGGGTATTGGTCAACTTGACCGAGCTCTGGCAATTACCAACTAGAATCTCCAGTTGATTTTCCGAACTCAGGACAATCTCATGCAAACATTTTTCAATTTCTAACGCAATCGGATTCATTTTATTTCCTTAACCTTTTAATTAACTTGTTAAGTATATCATATAAAAAAAGAAAAAACAAGAAAATAAGTCATATTTTCAGAAAAAGGCAAACCTCTGACTAAGAGCAGCTTGGACATAGGGCGACCAAGGTCCGTACCAACCCTATGCCGTAAGGTATTTTTCTATTCAAATAGCAAAACAGGCACAACTGGCAACCTCGCACAGACATACCGAGATATTTACAAGATTCACTTTCTCAGCTTTAAGAGAAATACCAGAGGGGCAAAGAGAAAGAGGGACGGGAAGGCGATTTTTTCTGCCAAGGCATTTTTAGGTATCTTTTCATACAAATCATCCGTGATAAACGAAAAGGCCAGCCAACAGAAAAATAAGTAGATGGCACCTAGAAAATTAGGCCAAGCAAGCAGACCATCCCAAAGCAAACTTAGGCCAACCCCAAACAACATCCCACCGATGACAAAGGCCAAAAAATCAAATTTCAAAGATTTCATAACAGCTCCTTTTGTTTATAGTATAACACAAAACAGCCCCTCGGCGAAGGGCTGTTCCTAGTTAATCTATCTTACAACTCATTAACCAATTTCACGACGTTTTCAACGGTGAAGCCATAGTTGTCAATAACTGTTTGGGCTGGAGCTGAAGCACCGAATGTGTCGATACCAAGAACTTTACCGTCAAGACCGACATACTTGTACCAACCTTGAGTTGCACCCATTTCAATTGCCAAGCGACGACGGATGGCATTTGGAAGGATTTCTTCCTTGTAGGCAGCATCTTGTGCATCGAAGAGTTCAGTTGATGGCACAGAAACCACACGCACCTTAGTGCCTGCTGCATCTAGTTCTTTGGCAGCTTTTACAGCCAAGTTAACTTCAGAACCTGATGCAATCAAAATAGTGTCAAAGCCTTCTGTATCGTAGACAACGTAGGCACCTTTGGCAACCTTATCAAAGTCTGTTCCTTCTTCCACTGTCAAGTTTTGACGAGTGAGAACAAGGGCAGACGGAGTAGACTTGCTTGTCAATGACAAGTACCAAGCTGCTTGTGTTTCACGCGCATCTGCTGGACGGAAAACGTTGAGGTTTGGCATTGCACGAAGACCAGCCAAATGCTCGATTGGTTCGTGGGTTGGTCCATCTTCACCAACTGCGATTGAGTCGTGGGTAAAGACGTAGGTCACTGGCAATCCTTGCAGAGCTGACAAGCGTACCGCCGCCTTGACGTAGTCTGAGAATACAAAGAATGTACCACCAAAGACACGAAGTCCGCCATGAGCTGCCATACCATTCAAGATAGTACCCATAGCAAATTCACGCACACCGAATTGGATGTTGCGATTGAGCGGATTAACAGAGTCTTGAAGTCCTTCCCCCTTAATGACAGTCATATTTGAGTGTGCCAAGTCAGCTGAACCACCAAAGAAATTTGGTAATACAGTCGCTGCTGCGTTGATAGCGTCTTGTGATGAGTTACGAGTGGCTTGTGAAAATCCATTTTCATAAACTGGGAAGTCTTCTGGCTTGAGCTCTGCCAATTCACGGCCTTCCAAGATAGCTGTCACTTCATCTGCCAATTCTGGATAAGCAGCCTTGTAGTCTTCAACCAATTTAACCCAAGCGTCGTAAGCTGCTGCACCACGATCAGCCACATTTTCTTTGAAGTCAGCGTAGACTTCTTCTGGAATCTCAAATGGAGCATAGTTCCAATCCAAGGCCTTGCGAGTTGCTTCTGCTTCATCTGGTCCAAGTGGAGCACCATGAGCCGCATTGCTACCAGCCTTGTTTGGTGAACCATAACCAATCACTGTCTTGATTTCAATCAGAGATGGCTTGCCTGCTGTTTTTGCTTTTTCAATGGCCGCAAAAATCGTATCCACATCTGTACCATCGGTCACAAGGTCTGTATGCCAACCGTAGGCATCGTAGCGAGCACGGACATTTTCCGTAAAGGCATCCTTGGTCTCACCGTCCAAGTTAATATCGTTTGAATCGTAAAGAACGATGAGTTTTTCAAGCTTCTGAAGACCTGCGTATGACGCTGCCTCAGCTGAAACACCTTCCATGAGGTCGCCGTCTCCACAGATAACATAGGTATAGTGGTCAAAAATTGGGAAACCGTCGCGATTGTACTTAGCCGCCAAGTAACGCTCTGCCTGCGCAAAACCTGTTGCAGTTGAAATACCTTGTCCAAGCGGACCAGTTGTCGCATCGACACCTGTTGTATGACCAAATTCTGGGTGACCAGGTGTTTTTGACCCCCATTGACGGAAACTCTTGATTTCATCTATTGTGACATCTTCAAATCCTGACAAATGAAGGAGGCCATAAAGAAGCATGGAGCCATGGCCAGCTGATAAGATGAAACGGTCGCGGTTAATCCAGTTTGGTTGCGCTGGATTGACACGAAGTTCTTTAGTAAAGAGGCTGTAAGCCATTGGGGCTGCACCCATAACGATGCCAGGGTGACCTGATTTCGATTTCTCAATGGCATCAATACCAAGGAAACGAATCGCATTGACTGAAAGATTTGACATGTTTTTCTCCTTTTATAAAGTCATGTTTTCATTATACCATAAAGCGTTTTCTATGTCTGTCACAATATTCTTGTTTCTATATAACGAAATTTTTTGAGAGGAGGGGAATCAATAAATGTATGAAAGAAATTACAATTTTTGAGATCTAAAATCCAAGTAAATTCTTCATTAAAAAACGCATAAAATCAGTATGTCACTTGAACCGTTGATTCTATGCGTTTTATAATGTGGTCTATCTCAATAATTTTGCTACATTTTTAGTTTTTACCAAAAACTGTAAAAACTATTGTTACGACCGAAGAATACTATTCTTCTAATTTTTTGTTTCTTCCTTGTGCAGCAACTGTCAAACCAAGTCCAGCAAGTCCGAGGCCTAGAAGTGCCAAATCACTTTGTCGGTCACCTGTAGCTGGTAGGCTTTCTTTGTTTGATGCACTTGTGGTTTGTTCAGACACTTGAGCTATTGGAGTAGAAAGACTTGGTTTTTCTACTGTTTCCTTAGCCTCCATACTACCCTTAACAACAATCCGTGCCTCACCATCTACTACTGTTTCAGATAACAGATTTGTTGCTACTACCTTGCCGTCAACCAAGACATCTTGATAAACCAAGACTCTCTTACCTGCCTTACCTTCTTGAAGCACATAAGATTGACCTTTTGCGAGAGTTGCATCATAGCGAACTTCCTCTGCAATCGGAAGGACTGTTTCTTCTGTACGTTCTTTTGTAGTAAAGTCTAGACTTGGTTTTTCTTCAGCAGTAGGGGCTGTATCTGGAACTTCTGTAATGATATATGGCAAACGAATCACTGTTGCAGTTAAAGGTGCAAGAACAACTGCGCTATTAGTCAATTCGACACCCACTAAATCAGACAATGCTTCTACACCTGCACGCTCACCATCAACCAGTACTTGACCCTGCAGTAAGTCTTTGTAACTATCAGAAAGAACAAAACTGCGCTCCTTGCTGTCGGCATTGACAAATACTGCATATCGATCACCGTTGCTTGCAATGGTTTGATAGGCAATAACCACATCGTTTGTAGCAATGCCATTTTGACCTGGAATTGAAATCAAGCTAACCTTCTGTTCAACTTCTTCTTTTGTTCCCAAACGGAAGGCATCTGTGGATTTGCGCAAGGCAATCAATCCTTTTGTAAAGGCCTGAGTACGGGTATTCTCTGGATAGAGCGCCTCATCTGTCGCTTTGGTCCAGTCAAACTTGTTGACCGCATCCGATGAATCGTAAGAATCATGGATGTAGTATGGATAGTCAAATGGCGTTCCATCTGCATTGGTCAATAAATGCGCCTTGTTCGGTACCTTGTCCTCTGAAACTGGCTCCTTGTAATCAGGATGGCGGAACTGTTTGGTCCGTCCATACTCCTGACCAGAATGGATAAACGGTGTCCCTTGAGCAGTCAAGACTAGCAAATTACCCAAGCGTTGACGTTGGTGAATTTCAGTATAGTTTGCAGCAACTGACGGATCCTTCTTGATGGACTGAGCGATAATATCAAAGAGGGTCAAGTTATCATGCGCAGCAATATATTGGATCACATCACCTGGATCATCTGCCAAGAAGTTGCCTGGTTGTGCCTTGATGTTATTGAAGACAGATTCTACACTCTTAGCACCGCCTGTGATAAAGGCTGGCTGGCCTTCGTTTGGATAACCAGATTTAAGTGTATTGCGAATGTCATCTGAGAATACCGCAACCGTATCTGTTGAACTCATCCAATCTTGGTCCGCTGGCTGAACAGGTTGATTGGCATCACCTGTAAAGGTTCTCCAACCTTCACCAAGCATAATGATGTTTGGATTGAGTTTTTGTGCCTCGGTAAAGGCCAGCTCAATCGCTTCGGCATCATGGTCACCCATCATATCGAAACGGAAACCATCTACCTTAAACTCATCCACAAGATACTTGATGGAATCAACGAGGACACGGCGACTCATATAATGAGTTGTTCCCAGACGACCACCACCAAAGCTTGATTTAGCCGTACCATCAGCCTCCATGAAGTGATAATAGTTTGGCTCTAAATCTTCAAATAAGAAAGTCTTAGAAGTGTGGTTATAGACCACATCCAAAATCACACCCATGCCTTGTTTGTGAATTTCATTGACCAGGTTTTTAAATTCCTCGATGCGTTTCATTGGATCGGTCGGATCTGTAGAATACATACCAGTAAAAGCAAAGTAGCTCTGTGGATCATAACCCCAGTTGTAGTTGCTGTTGCTTGACGCGTACTCACTCATCCGCTCTGCATTTTTCAATTCATTGACAAAATAGTAGCTCATAACTGGGAGCAGCTGAATATGGGTCACACCTAGGTCTTTGAGGTAGCTGAGACGTTCTGCAAAGGCAGCAAAGGTACCAAACTGAGCAGTCAATTCATCGGAAATAGCAGGATCTGATGTGAAGTCACGAACATGGGCTTCATAGATAATGGCATCTTCACGCTGATTGAAGTTAGGAATTGTGGCATAGTCCAAACCACTTGGACCAACTTCTGATGGATCCACAATCGCAGCTTTTGCAATCCGATAAGATGGATCTGTATCTGCCAAATCACTATTCCACTCCGCTAAAGACTTAGCATATGGATCTAAAACAAGAACAGCTTGATCCCCACGAGTGATTTCATAATGGTAGTAGTAACCACGATAGTCCGCGATACCAAGACCTGATTGACTGTTCAATTCGAGGTTCCATTGTCCCTTATCGCCCTTGGTCATGGCCAATTTCCCGACCACCTTAGATTGGTCATCCTTATCATAAAGAACGACTGCCACACTGTCTGCACTTGGAGACCAGAGAGTCATATCAACGACACTACCAGCCTGACTCACACGCGCACCAAGTTCTCCATCATAAGCATAAAGCTCATCCTTCAACTGCCAGCTCATAGTTGTTGTGAAGCTATCATTGCCATATTTGAGGGTATAGCCCGCATTTTCTTGGTTGAAATCCCCGAGGACTCGCACCTTGTTGCTGGTAAGGTCCAAGACAAGGTCCGTCACAGCAACTGTCTGACCATTCTTATCTGTTACAGACAATTTCTCCAAGATGCTATCCTTATCCGCACCTTCCAATGTTGTGAAGGCTGCTTCTAAGGCTGTTAGGCTAACATGAGAAACGCCTGTTACACGGACATTATTGACAAAATAAGGGTTGGTGTAAATAGTCGCATCATCATCCTTGAGGAAGATTTGTGTCTGATTTTTCAAATCTTTAAAGCTATAATCTTTCTGCTGAATCTTCACATCGTCTCCTGACTTGCTTTCATCCAATAGCAAGAAGCCAATGGAACTTGGTAAATCTGTTAATTTAACATCAATATAGGCACCGTACTTGCCTTGGTTTTCAAAATCAATACCATTTGGCCAGTCACCCAAGGTAAGGTCAGTCACATCACCCCAAATCCAGAGACCTTTCTGATCATAATTACCATCGGTACGGAAGTAATTGATACGGATGTAGCCTTCTTTGAGCGGTTGATAGAGGCTGAGTTGATAATTCTCATCAAACCAGGCTTCATTCATCTTGGTGCTAATCCGTTCAATGGTCTTGTCACCTGTGATGTTATCACCAGAAGTGTTATTAATCAATAGACTAATCTTGCTAGCTGTTTCATCTTTCATCTTGATGTCCAGATAATAGCCATAGTCATCCTGCTTAGCAGTACTGAAATTGGTTGCACCTGTTGGCCAAGCACCAAGATCTGACGATGGTTTTTCGACATCATCCCATGTCCATAACCCTAGGCTAGATAGATTATCAGATGGTAGAGTTTTAAAGTGAACACGGAAGTAACCTGCTTCAATTGGTTCTTCAGTTGCTCCTTGAACACTTGCATTGACGATGTCTCCTGCTTCTGTCTGAAGGAGCATGGTACCACCTTGACCGATAGTTGGAAGTTCTACTTGAACGACCCATTTACCATCTTTCTCGATAGCTTGATAAGATTTTCCTGTGTAGGCATCTGTGACAACTACATCCTGACCAGATACTTCAAGCGCCATTTCCTTGCTCTCGGTATTGGTTGAGAAGACAAGATAGGCAGCTTGATCTTGGTAACTGCGTTTGCTGATAAGCCAACCTTGGCTATCATTTCCAGCAAGGGTGCTTGTATCACCACGTGAGAGCAATGTTGAATTGGCATTACGGAAAGCCAACAATTTTTGGTAATGGTCCTCTATGTCACTTGTCTCTACCTTACTCCAATCGAAATCGTACCGGTTGTCATAAACTGGCCAGTTGTTTTGCCCAGATTGGCCTAATTCTTCACCGTAGTAGATGACTGGCTGACCTTTAGCAGTAATCAAGAGACTAGCAGCCAATTTCAGTTTATCCAGATTTCCTTCTTTTTCTGCGCCACCGAGACTGTAAAGGAAACCATCTTCGTCATGACTACCCAAGAATTGACCCAGAGAAGCTGCGCTAGTAAGAACCTTGCTACGCTCTTCTAGCTCTTTTCCAGCTGCTTTCAGTTGACCATTGACTAAATACTTGGCGATATCCTTGAAGCCAAAGTCCAATAAGCTGTCCATAGTACCGATTCCCAAGTCACCCTTGGTATCTTTATAGTTAGCTCCCCAAGTTTCCCCAATCAAGTGGAAGTCAGGGTCTCTATCCACCAATTCATTTTTGAAATGTTGCCAGGTTGTATCATCAACGTGTTTGACTGTATCGACACGGAAGCCATAGATAGAGTTGCCCTTGGCAGTTGTTGAGCGTTCCAACCAAGATGCCTGCCAAGCAACCAACTGATTGCGAACAGCTGCTTCTTCTGTCTTGAAGTCAGGCAATCCTGCAAGCGAACCGAGCTGGTCATCCCCTTGCTTGTCTTCTTCCTTAGTCCTTACCATACCTGCAAAGGTTTCTTCTGTACCATAGCCAGCATGGTTAAGCACTACGTCAACAATAATATTGATGCCTTTTTCGGCTGCGGCATCAATCAATTCATGGAAATCAGCTAAACTTCCCAAATGTGGATTAAGTTTCTCAAAATTGGATGCCCAATAACCATGGTAAGCATAGTACTCTCCATCTGTTGCGCTACCAACATTCTGTGGAATATTTTCTACAATCGGAGTCAACCAGATAGAATCCACACCCAATTCTTTCAAGTAGTCCAACTTAGCTGTAACTCCTTTGAAGTCACCGCCTTGGTAAAGACCGCGAGGATTGGTCACATCTCCGTCAACCACCTGATCATTGCTAACGTCACCATTGTAGAAACGGTCGGTCATCATAAAGTAGATGACTTGCTCATCCCAGTCTTTTTCACCTTCTGCCTTAATGCGCTCCGTAATGGTCACATCCAATTTTGTTTCGTAGTAACCATTGTCTTTATCATAGACTTTTACAGGAAGACTATATGTCCCTGGCGCTGTGTCAGAAGTTGCCTTAATCGTTACACGATTAAGCTCAGTAGAGATTGGCACAAGACCTCCGCCGATGGCACTTGTATCGACTTCCATTTTGACAATCTCAGCATTTTCAGGGTTGGTGACAGTTACAGATACCAAGCCGCTTTCATTGTAGTTGAATGGTGCTTTCACACTTGCCTCAACAGTTACATTTTTTGTACCCGGAGTAGCTTTACTTGTATCTAATTCTACTTTCTCTTCGATAAAATATGGATTGGTATAAACTTTGTCGTCACCATTTCGAAGGAATATTTGGCTATGCCGTTTACGATCTGCAAAAGCTAAATCAATCGATTTATTGCCAGCAAGATCTGGATTATTCTGATTGATTAGTAGAAATCCAAGCTTAGAATCTAAACCATTTGAAAGAGGAATGTCAACATAAGCACCGTATTTGCCAAGTTTAAAGTCAAGGGCGCCCGTTGGCCAACCATCACTCGCTTCAGTCGTATCTCCCCATGTCCATACACCCCAACCATCGTAATTGCTGTCATCACGTGTATAGTTGATGCGGAGAACATTATCATCCTTGAGTGGCTCATAGCTAGAAACAGTATAATCGCTAGCAATCCAAGCCTCATTTTGTTCCGGAACAAGAAGCTCCACTTTTTGGTCCGATTCTGTTATTTTTTCCCCATCTTTAAGGACCAAATAACCGATTGTGCCTGGTGTCTCAGATTTTTTAATATCAACATAATGGCCGTAGTCATCTACCTGACTGCTTGAAAAATTCGCTGTATCCGTTGGCCATTGATTACCATCGGACGGCTCTGCCACTCCTCCCCAAGTCCACAGTCCTTGGCTCTCTGGCGCTGTTTCATCTACATTTTCAAAGTGCAGACGAATACTGCCTTCTTCAATTGGTGCTTCTGCCGGGGTGGATAATGTAGCTGTTTCTGCTGCAGCTCTTTCTGCCACAGCTGTTTCAGTAGTTGCCAGCGGTTCTGCTGATGCATTATCTACTGTTTCAACAACCTCCGTTACTGCTGGAGTCTCAACTGTTTCTGATACTCCAGTTGAATTTGATGTAGACTCAGTCACCGTTTCTTCTGAACTTGGTGCTGTATCCAAGGCTGTAGGCGTAGTCTCTGCAACTGGGGCTGGCTCAACTGTTTCGACAGGCTGCTCAGAAACATCGGTTATAATAGCTTCCACAGGAGTAGCCACTTCCTCAGCATGAACTGTTTGACCAGGTCCAGACATTAAAAAGGCTGTCGCTATACCGACGGACGCAACTCCTATCGTAAACTTACGAATTCCGAAAATAACTTTTTTTTCAAACATTGGTGATTTTTTTACTAAACGCAAACGTTTTCTATTCATGCCGTACTCCTTTGGTATGTATAATATGATAATAGTATATAAAAAATATTTTCTTTTGCAAACGTTTTCTTAATTGTTATCGGTAACAGCTTTCTTAATCAAAAAAGGGATTGTACTCTTTATTTACCCAGTCATCGTACCCATCAACACTGGATTTAACAACCCCTCTATTAGTTATGTAGCATCATTCATTTTATGCTCTAGTACTTTCTCTCACTACCAAGCTAGCTTGGCAAAATCGCTTTTGTTCCTTTAATTCACAGCCCTCCACCAGAGTCATTAACTGATTAACAGTAATTCTCCCCATTTTTCGGAACGGTTGCCGCATAGTGGTTAATTGAGGACGAGAAACGCGGTCAATAAAGATTCCATCAAATCCAATAATCCCATAATCTTCTGGGACTCTCTTTGATGAAAATAATAACCCCCGCTCAATACCAAGCGCTATGCGATCAGAAGCACATATAAAGCAAGTATTGGGTGATAACAAGTCCAATTGTCTTACAAAGTCTTCTGATACCCTAGACCTGTTTTCTAGACGATAAATTTTAGGGGGATGTCCCAATTCCTCCATTGCCTCTACATACCCAGCTTCCCTAGATTGTGCAAAGGCATCTGGCAAATCTATCCCAACAAATACGACCTGTTCATAGCTTTTCTCAAAGGCAAAGCGACTTGCTTGGTAGGTTGCTTCCTTATTGTGTGTATCTACAAACGGAAGTCCCACCATATTTTCGCCAAATAAGACTACGGGTTTCAACAAACTCCGCAACCAGCCATAATCTTCTATACGCGCGCCCGTGACAATGTAGCCGTCACATTGTTCTGTCACTTGATTCCGATCCGTCACAATTTGCATTGTATAGTTTTTTTCGCTCAGTCCGAGTGAAATTCCTGCTATCAACTCAGCATAATAAGGCTCGACAGTCTCCATTTCCTCTAAGATAATGACCTGGACTGTCAGAGTTCGTTGTTGTGCAAGGGCTTTTGCCACAACATTCGGTTGATAATCTAACTCTTTCATTGCTAACAAGACCATCTGTTTTAACTCTTCCGTAACGAGTTCTGGATGATTCAGAACCCTGGAAACTGTCATCTTTGAAACATTGGCCCTTTTCGCCACATCTGCCAACGTCGTCATATATCTCCTCTCTTATTTTCTAGCCAAAATATGCAAACGTTTTCTTGGTGTTATTATATATTATTTACTACTAAAAAGTAAAGCACTTTCATCACATTATTTTACAAGAATTTTCTGAATAATCCGCGAATCTGTTTTTTTAATTATAAAAAGGCCTATTTATTAGACCTTTTAACTGTATTTAAAAAGACGGTGTTGACATAACCCTTGAGAAGATACGTTGAACTTAATCCTAGTCAAGTCTTCTTGTTTTAGATAGAACTCTTTGGCGTGCTTAAATCTCAAAAAACTTGTCAAAAGGATGGCGGGAGAGCCTTTTTATTTTGTCCAGATGAGGTGGTTTAAGCACCAAAACAGACACTTTTCTCTAAAAACAGTAAAAAAGACAAATACCGAAACGATATTTGTCTGCAATCTGAAGAGGCCGAAGCCTCTTTTCATTTTCACTAAGGATTATTTAGCGATTTTTGCGAAGTACTCAAGAGTACGAACAAGTTGTGAAGTGTAAGACATTTCGTTGTCGTACCATGAAACAACTTTCACCAATTGTTTGCCGTCAACGTCAAGAACTTTAGTTTGAGTTGCGTCGAACAATGAACCGTATGAGATACCTACGATATCTGAAGATACGATTTGGTCTTCAGTGTAACCGTAAGACTCGTTAGCAGCAGCTTTCATTGCAGCGTTGATTTCGTCAACAGTTACGTTTTTCTCAAGAACAGCAACCAATTCAGTTACAGAACCTGTTGGAGTAGGTACGCGTTGTGCAGCACCGTCCAATTTACCGTTCAATTCTGGGATTACCAAGCCGATAGCTTTAGCAGCACCAGTTGAGTTAGGAACGATGTTTGCAGCACCAGCGCGCGCACGACGAAGGTCACCACCACGGTGTGGTCCGTCAAGGATCATTTGGTCACCAGTGTAAGCGTGGATAGTTGTCATCAAACCTTCAACAACACCGAAGTTGTCTTGAAGAGCTTTAGCCATTGGAGCCAAACAGTTTGTAGTACATGAAGCACCAGAGATAACTGTTTCAGTACCATCAAGGATATCGTGGTTAGTGTTGAAAACGATTGTTTTAACGTCGTTACCGCCAGGTGCAGTGATAACAACTTTCTTAGCACCATTTTCATGGATGTGTTGCTCAGCAGCAGACTTAGATGCAAAGAAACCAGTTGCTTCAAGAACGATTTCTACACCGTCAGTAGCCCAGTCAATGTTAGCTGGTTCGCGTTCTGCAGAAACTTTAACGAATTTACCGTTAACTTCGAAACCACCATCTTTAACTTCAACAGTACCGTCGAAACGACCTTGAGTTGTGTCGTATTTCAACAAGTGTGCAAGCATTGCTGGATCTGTAAGGTCGTTGATACGAGTAACTTCAACACCTTCAACATTTTGGATACGACGGAATGCAAGACGACCGATACGACCGAAACCGTTAATACCAACTTTAACTACCATTTATGATTTCCTCCTTATGAAAATCGAGTTGTATTTTTAAAAGGCAAGCCTTTTAATCCTTTTTGTGAAAAATATAACTTGTAGATTTGCAAGTTAGTTTTCAACGTCCTTATTATATAACTTATTTTATAAAAATGCAAGAGATTCATGAGCATTAAGAAATTAAACCAACAGACCTATCTTCAAACCAATTATTCCACTGCTTTCAAACGTCACTATCACCAATCGCCGTCTAAGTGGAGGCAAGAAAATCGCTAAGCCAAGGAAGAGTCCCAGCCCTTCCTTTTTTTTCTATATAGATACCAATCTTAGCAGCGCTGTCGTCAGAACACCAACCAGGACCGCAAGCAAGATGTTTTTCGTCTTGAGAACCACCAAAAAAGTTGGAAGTAAAGCTAGGCTTTCTACCGGCAAGAAGCTCGGCAACCGTCCAACCTCCTCGTCCATAATACTAGATAAGGTCAAGGCAAAGATAATGGTCAGCGGCAAAAAGCTGAGAAACTTGACCAGTCTATCAGGCAAACCTTTTTTTTGAGTCAAGACAAACGGGAGAATCCGCGGAAACCAAGTCACCGCAGCCGCAGCTAGAATAATCAAAAATATAGTTTTATTGACCATCAACCATCACCCCCACTGTACATCCAACAAGCGTCGCCAACAAGACCGCCAAATAAGACGAGACTAGGCTTGCCAAGCCAACATAAACCACCAAAACCGAAAGCAAAATCAAACCAATCTTCTTCATAGGAAGTTGCCGAGCCATAGCCTCCAATTGGCCAGAAAAAATCCCAACAAACATGGCGATCAAAGCAAAATCCAAGCCCAAAGCCTCAGGATTAGCAATCAAACCGCCCAGCACATTTCCCAAAACTGTAAAGATAAACCAAGAGGCATAGCTGGCTAGATTATTGCCATACATCCAGCTGGGCGCAATCTGCTTTTCCTCAACATGCTTTCGCAAAAGCACCGCATAAGATTCATCCGTCAAGAGGGAACCTATCAAAATATTAGAACCCAGGCTATTGCCTTGAAAAATCGTTGTCGTGTGCAAACTCATCAAAAAATGGCGGATATTAACAAAAAATACCGTCACCGCAATGGACAAAAGCGGGGCCCCAGCTAAAATCATAGCACACATGACAAACTGGGCACTCCCCGCGTAAACCAAGAGACTCATCAGCCCCATCTCAACGGCTGTAATCCCTGAATTGACCGAGACCACCCCGCAAGCAAAACCGATGCTAGCATAACCCAAAACCGTCGGCAGAGCTGCTTCCATGCCCGACCGAAAATTCATATCCTTCATATCTTCTCCTATTGATAACGAGAGGCTGGGCAAACGTCCAACCTCTCACAAAACTCTTACAAATTATCAAACGCCAAACTCGGCTTGGCATTGAGCTCCCAACTCGCAAAGTTACCCTTGTTGTACTCGGACACAGCCGCAAGAGCAATCATCCCGGCATTGTCACCACAAAGACGAAGAGGTGGGATAATCACATCCACATCGGTGATTTCAGCCGCCAGACGCTCACGCAAGCCTTGATTGGCTGCTACACCGCCCGCCACAACCAAGGTCTTGACAGGGTATTGCTCCAAGGCCTTCTTGGTTTTAGCCATGAGAATGTCCATAACACAAGCTTGGAAAGAGGCTGACAGGTCCGCATTGGACAAGGTCTCCCCTTTTTGCTGGGCATTATGGTAGAGGTTGATAAAGGCCGACTTGAGACCCGAAAATGAAAACTCCAGATTATCTTCCTTGATCATAGCCCGCGGGAAATTGTAAATGTCCTCACCTTGATGAGCCAATTCATCAATGACCCGACCAGCCGGATAAGGCAAGCCCATAACGCGACCGACCTTGTCATAAGCCTCACCGACCGCATCATCGCGCGTCTCACCGACAATCTTGTAGTCGCCCGCTTCTGACACATAGACCAACTCCGTGTGCCCACCGCTGACCAAGAGAGCCAAGAGCGGAAACTCCAATTCCTTGACCGCACGCGCCGCCATCAAATGCCCTGCCATGTGGTTGACAGGAATTAAAGGCAAACCATGTGCCCAGGCAAAAGCCTTGGCCGCCGAAATCCCGACCAAGAGTGCCCCGACCAAGCCTGGACCGTAGGTTACCGCAACCGCTGACAAGTCCTCAGCCGTTACCTGAGCCGCAAGCAAAGCCTCCTCGATGCAAGCCGTGATAACCTCCACATGGTGGCGGCTAGCCACCTCGGGCACCACACCCCCAAAACGCTGGTGGCTGGCAACCTGACTGGCAATCACATTGGACAAAAGCTCCGCTTCACCTCGTAAAACCGCCACTGACGTCTCATCACAGGAGGTCTCAATCGCCAAAATCAATCTATCTTCCATTCCACTCTCTCTTCATTAGCACCGCGTCCTCGACAGGATGGCGGTAGTAGTCTTTTCGTTTTCCTATTTTGGTAAAATGCTGGCGTGTATAGAGGGCTTGAGCTGCACTATTAGACTCCCTCACTTCGAGGAAGATGTCACCATCCCAGTCCATCACAGCAGCCATCAGTTGACTGGCGATTCCCAGCCTCTGAAAATCAGCCTTGACAGCAATCTGCAAGATTTCCATCTCATCCAGCACCGTCTGAACAGCCAAAAATCCGACCAACTCCTGACCTTCATAGGCCAGATAATAGGTCGTATCCGCCCCAGCCATATCCGCAGCCACTTGACTTTCCGTCCAAGGCGACCGCTCATACACATCCGTCAAAACGGCATATACAGCCGGAACTAAGTCCGCCTGCCCCTCGTATTTCCTAATTTCAATCATACACGTTTGATATAGTTTTCATCACCAGCAGCATGGTCCTTGAGCCAATTTTCCTCAGCCTCGACACGTTTGAGGTAGGCTGGCTCAAAACTGGTCACTTCCACCACAGACAAGTCCTGACCAATCACCGCCAGCTGATAGGCGGACGGCAGGCTGGTTTGAATAGCCGCCTCTGGAAAAGCTTGTTTTATCTGCTCGACAAAGTTTGTTACTTCCCCGATAAAAGTCAGGTTTTCCTGACCAGACAGGCTAGCCAATAATTCCTCAAATACCCAGTATTGGTCAGCTTGAGTAGCTCTGCCATTTTCATAAACCCCAGCATAGACCGAATTGCGGCGCGCATCAATGAGCGGAACCACCCGACCAGAGAGGCCAGCTGGCACCAGCGACTGCAGGCTAGAAACCCCGACCAAATCAATCTGCAGAGTGTAAGCCAGAGTCTTGGCCGTCGCCACCGCTACCCGCAAGCCCGTGTAAGAACCAGGCCCCTGAGCCACGACAATTCGCTCCAGGTCTTTGGGTGTCCAACCGACCTGAGCCACTAAAAAATCCACTGTCGGCATGAGGCTGATACTGTGATTTTTCTTGATGGCCAAGAGCGTCTCCGCCAGCAGGCGGCCATCTTCCACCAGCGCCACCGAAAGAGCCTGATTGGAACTATCTAATGCTAAAATTTTCATGATTTTCTTCCTTTGAACTGCTATCTCTCTATTGTAAGCTATTTGAGAGAGAAATTCAAATTGAAAAGGCTAGGTTGTCTCACCCAGCCTCCTTCAGCTCTGTCAGGTCAATGACCTGGTCATAAACAATGCCTTTTGGTCTTGACGGACAGGAGAAGTCGCCACCAAATCATTCGATTGATTCCAAATAAATCGGCTAAGGCTGTGAATCAGGCCTTGAAACTCGTCTTGAAGGAGTTCCAAATCAAATCCATTACTACAGATAATGGAACCGAGTTTAGTCGCTTGTCAGAAGTGTTTCCGGAGGAACATATCTACTACGCTCACCCTTATTCTTCTTGGGAGAGAGGCACGAACGAGAATCACAATAGGCTTATCCGACGGTGGTTGCCGAAAGGAACCACAAAAACGACCTCGAAAGAAGTCGCTTTTATCGAAAATTGGATCAATGACTATCCCAAAAAATGTTTGGGCTATAAGTCACCGAGAGAATTTCTTATAGGTGGCTAACTCGGAATTTAAATTTGCCCAACAAATTGAAAACCATATCATTTTCAATTCTCCGTCAATTCAATTTACCAAGGCTTTATTTTATGGTATAATGAAGAGTAATATACCGGCTGTGAAACCTAATAACTCAAAAAAATTGAATAGACCCAACAAATAGCACCCCTATTTGTATCTTTTTCATAGACACAGTCAAAAGGAGAAAGGAAACTACACTACACATGATTTTTAAAGTATTTTACCAAGAAACCAAAGTCAGCCCACGCCGTGAGCAGACCCAAGTTCTCTATGTTCAAGTAGATGCTGCTGACGAATTGCAAGGTCGTATCAAGGTCAAGGAATTGGTTGAAAACAAGTTCCCAGCCTACAACGTCGAATTTGTCGACCTCCTATCTGACAAGCATCTCGAATACGAGAAAGAGCACGCAGATTTCAAACTTACGGAGTTCTAATCTATGTCATCAGTCAATCTAAAACCTCATGAAGTTGGCGTCTTCGCCATCGGTGGTTTGGGAGAAATCGGGAAGAACACCTACGGTATCGAGTACCAGGACGACATCCTCATCGTTGATGCCGGTATCAAGTTCCCCGAAGATGACCTATTGGGTATCGACTACGTTATCCCAGACTACTCCTATATTGTTGAAAATATCGACCGCGTCAAAGGCTTGGTCATTACCCACGGGCACGAGGACCACATCGGGGGGATTCCTTTCCTACTCAAACAAGCCAATGTCCCTATCTACGCAGGTCCCCTAGCCCTAGCCCTTATTCGTGGCAAATTAGAAGAGCACGGTCTCCTTCGTGATGCCAAACTGTTTGAAATTAACCACAATACAGAATTGACTTTTAAACACCTCAAGGTCAGCTTCTTCCGCACCACCCACTCCATTCCAGAACCCCTGGGTGTTGTGGTCGATACACCGCAAGGAAAAATCGTCTGTACCGGTGACTTCAAGTTTGACTTTACCCCAGTTGGTGAGCCAGCTGATTTGCACCGTATGGCAGCCCTGGGAGAAGAAGGCGTTCTCTGCCTCCTCTCTGACTCGACTAACGCTGAAGTTCCGACCTTTACCAACTCTGAAAAAGTGGTCGGTCAGTCCATCATGAAGCTGATTGAAGGCATCCACGGGCGTATTATCTTCGCATCCTTTGCCTCCAACATCTTCCGCCTCCAGCAGGCTGCAGATGCTGCTGTCAAGACCGGTCGTAAGATTGCTGTCTTTGGCCGCTCCATGGAAAAAGCTATTGTCAACGGTATTGAGCTGGGCTACATCAAGGTGCCGAAAGATACCTTTATCGAGCCAAATGAAATCAAGGAATACCCTGCCAACGAGATAATGATTCTCTGTACAGGTAGTCAAGGAGAGCCAATGGCGGCCCTCTCGCGGATTGCCCACGGTACCCACCGTCAGGTCCAACTCCAGCCAGGCGATACGGTTATCTTCTCATCTTCGCCGATTCCGGGAAATACCACAGGTGTCAACAAGCTCATCAATATCTTGATTGAGGCTGGTGTCGATGTCATCCACGGTAAGATTAACAACATCCATACCTCCGGACACGGTGGCCAGCAGGAACAAAAACTCATGCTCCGCTTGATTAAGCCAAAATTCTTCATGCCTGTGCATGGTGAATACCGCATGCAAAAAATCCATGCCAGTCTAGCTGTTGATACTGGAGTTCCTAAGGATAACATCTTCATCATGGAAAACGGAGATGTCCTGGCTCTGACCAAGGACAGAGCCCGCATGGCCGGTCAATTCAACGCCCAAGATATCTACGTTGACGGAAACCGTATCGGTGAAATCGGAGCCGCTGTCCTCAAAGATCGTCGTGATTTATCTGAAGACGGTGTGGTCCTTGCAGTCGCAACCGTAGACTTCAAGACCAAGATGATTTTGGCTGGACCAGATGTCCTCAGCCGAGGTTTCATCTACATGCGTGAATCAGGCGACCTGATTCGTGAGAGCCAGCGCGTTCTCTTCAACGCCATCCGTATCGCCATGCGCAACAAGGATGCCAATATCCAAACGGTCAACGGCGCTATTGTCAACGCCCTGCGACCATTCCTTTATGAAAAAACAGAACGGGAGCCAATCATCATTCCAATGATTCTGACCCCCGATCACTAAACAAACTAAATCGAAGCAGGATTCCTCTTCGATTTTTTTATTTGAAAAAATTGGGAGCGGGAAAGAACTCGACTAATGAAAAGAGAGTTCGTCAACAAGTCCTTATTTCCAGTTGTTGAGCTGAAACAGTCTATCCCCAGACTGTTTCACTCCCGCCCCCGCACAGCTCCAACAGTCAGAGCAGTGACTGTTGGAGGTTGGAAATTGAACGAACGGAGTTCGTATCATTCGTTAGGACTGGTTCGGAGCGTCAAACGCGAAGGAAATGAGGCTTTCTACGCAACCCTTATTTCCAACTTCAAAAGGTTCCCCGAACCTTATGAACAATCAACTCCTACGTCAATATGTTTTTACTAATCAATGAGGTTGAGGTTGGACTTTATGCCCAACCTCAACCTTTTCCTATTCCTATTCTCCTTATGAAGTGATATTTGGTGACACCTTTGAGGGGAACGTCCTCTAAACTCGCGTATTGTTCATAGCCATTTTTCAAGTAGAAATCCTTAGCTTGGTAGGATTTGGTGGATAGGGTAATGCTGGTCACTTCCAGTTCTCTGGCCAGCTCCTCCAATTCTGACAACAATTGACTACCCAGCCCCAAACCTTGCGCTTCTTTAGCCACTACCAAAGCTTTGACATGAATAGTTTCCAATGTCTTCACCGCCTGCAGGACACCGACCAACTGACCGTCCTGTTCTTTGGTCAATACAAGCTCAGTCGGCGACAGTTTCTCTAAAGACTCCGGACCAAATTCCTCTACAAATTGCTGGTCAAACACCTGATTTACAAACTCATCAATCATTTTCCACCTCCATCGATAGAAAAAGAAACCCGAAGGCTTCTTTCCTCTTAATATAAATCCAAGTAGTTATCAATTTCCCACTTAGAAACGTAGGTCGCGTAGCTTGCCCACTCGATTTTCTTAGCTTCAATGAAGTTGGTGTAGATGTGCTCACCTAGGGCTGCACGCACCACTTCGTCCTTGCGGAGAGCCTTGAGGGCATTGTGCAGAGTTGAAGGAAGATCAGTGATGCCTGCTTCACGACGCTCTTCATCAGACATGGCATAAATATTTGACTCTACAGGAGCTGGGGCTTCAATCTTATTTTTGATTCCTTCTAAACCAACTTCCAACAGAACGGCCATAGCCAAGTAAGGGTTAGCAGTTGGGTCTACAGAACGCAATTCCAAGCGAGTTCCCATTCCACGAGATGCAGGTACGCGCACCAATGGCGAGCGGTTCTTACCAGCCCAAGCAATGTAAACTGGCGCCTCGAAACCTGGAACCAAACGCTTGTAAGAGTTAACCGTTGGGTTGGTAATGGCAGTATAGTTATAGGCATGCTTGATCAAACCACCAAGGAAATAGTAGGCTGTTTCAGACAATTGCATACCATTCGGATCTTCTGGATCATAGAAAGCATTGTTTCCATCCTTATCAAACAAGGACATGTTACAGTGCATACCAGATCCTGCGATACCAAACTTAGGTTTGGCCATAAAGGTCGCATACATCCCGTGCTTACGGGCAATGGTCTTAACAACCAACTTAAAGATTTGGATATTATCACAAGCTTTTAAGACATCCTCATATTTGAAGTCGATTTCGTGCTGACCTACTGCCACTTCGTGGTGACTCGCTTCCACTTCAAAGCCCATTTCTGTCAGAACGTTTACGATTTCACGACGTGTATTATCAGCAAGGTCTGTTGGAGCAAGGTCAAAATAACCACCCTTATCATTCACTTCAAGTGTTGGGTTTCCGTGTTCATCCATCTTAAAGAGGAAGAACTCTGGTTCTGGACCAAGGTTGAATGATGAGAAACCTGCTTCTTCCATATGGCGAAGAGATTTCTTCAAATTTCCACGTGGGTCACCCGCAAAAGGCTTGCCATCAGTTGTATAAATATCACAGATCAAACCAGCTACACGACCATTTTCATCTCCCCAAGGGAAAATAGTCCAGGTATTCAAGTCAGGGTAGAGATACATATCTGATTCATTGATACGAACAAAACCTTCGATAGAAGATCCATCAAACATAACCTTGTTTGACAAAACCTTATCCACCTGCTCATCTGTTGCAGGAATTTCCACGTTCTTCATGATCCCCATAATATCTGTAAACATGAGACGTAGGAAGGTAACGTTTTTCTCTTTAATATCGCGTTTAATATCCGCTACTGTAATTGACATTGCTTTCTCCTCTATATTTGTGCTCTTTAAGATGACCGAAAAATGGAACTCGGACTTGAAAATCGTCCTTGTCGACTGAATTCATCATGCAAGATACGGCGAACATCCTCGTCCGTCAAGGTCTTGGTTTCCTGTTTGACTTTTTCTTTTACCTGACGATCAGCATATTCCTTCTTAATCGCAGCAATATTCAAACCCTCATCCAAGAAATCCTTGATTTCCAAGAGCAAGTCCATATCATTTAGAGAATACAAGCGACGGTTTCCTTCATTACGCTCAGGCTTAATCAAGCCCTGGTCCTCATAATAGCGAATCTGTCGGGCCGTCAGGTCAGTCAACTTCATCACACTACCAATCGGAAAAATGGCTAAGGAACGACGGAACTCTTTTTCTCTCATAATGAACTCCTTTCTGCACACTATTATAGGGGAAATTTTTCTGGGCGTCAATATGTGATGTCACATTTTGTGACATATTTTATCTCAAAAAGCGCTTTTTCAGCTTTTCCAGGTCATAATTAACCAGAATTGCTACAAAAACTCCTACAAATGTCTCAAAAACCCTTGTCAAAGCATAGACAATAGTCGAATCCCCTGCAGGTACCGACAAAGCAATGATTAGTAGAGTAGCAACACCACTGACAACCCCGGCAGTATTATTGAATGCCACATTGGTCATAATGGTCAACATGGTAAAAATCGGTATGGCAATCAAGGTTACCCAAAAACTCTGTGAAAAGAAATCACTGAGGATGAAAAAGAGCAAGGCATAAAAACCACCGATAGAATTGCTGAGGACACGAGAAGAGCCAAAATGCACACTCTTGCCAAAATCCTCCCGCAGACTAAAGACCGCAGACAGAGCTGCTATCTGGAACCCATCCCATTTTAAGAGGTGAAACAGTAATATAACAAAGAAAACTGCGAGTCCCGACTTAAGGGTCCGCATCCCTAACTTAAACTTCTTGGGGTCAAATCGATATCTCTTAAACATACTACTATTCTAACATGATTTAGCAAAAATGTTTATCAAATGCCTGCAAAGATTGTGACAAATGGATGATATTGGCTGAACTCAATACTTTTCAAAGACTAGATAAGCTAACAAAAAACGACGGTCACCCGTCGTTTGATTGATTAGCTTATTTCTCAGTCAATGCTGCAAGTCCTGGCAATACTTTACCTTCAAGCAATTCCATTGATGCACCACCACCAGTAGAGATCCATGAGAACTTGTCTGCACGGCCAAGGTTGATAGCTGCTGCTGCTGAGTCACCACCACCGATGATTGATTTCACGCCTGGTTGTTTCACGATAGCATCCATTACACCGATTGTACCCGCTTGGAAGTCTGGGTTTTCAAATACACCCATAGGTCCGTTCCAAACAACTGTTTTGGCACCAGTCAAGGCTTCGTCAAACTTAGCGATTGACTTAGGACCGATATCAAGACCAAGGAAGCCTTCTGAAACTGCTTCGCCTTCTGTATCACGAACTTCAGTATAACCAGCAAATGCGTTTGCTTCTTTTGAGTCAACTGGCAAGATCAATTTACCATTTGATTTTTCAAGCAATTCTTTTGCGACATCCAATTTGTCTTCTTCTACAAGTGAGTTACCGATTTCGATACCTTGAGCTTTGTAGAATGTGTAAGTCATACCACCACCGATAAGAACTTTATCAGCTTTTTCAAGAAGGTTTTCGATAACACCGATCTTATCAGATACTTTTGAACCACCAAGGATTGCTACGAATGGACGCTCTGGAGTTTCAACAGCTTCTTGGATGTATGCAATTTCGTTTTCCAAAAGGAAACCAGCTACTGCTTTTTCTACGTTTGCTGAGATACCAACGTTTGATGCGTGTGCACGGTGTGCAGTACCAAATGCATCGTTAACGAAGATACCATCACCAAGTGAAGCCCAGTATTTACCAAGTTCTTCGTCGTTTTTAGATTCTTTCTTACCATCAACATCTTCAAAACGAGTGTTTTCAACAAGGAGAACTTGTCCATCTTCCAAAGCGTTGATTGCTGCTTCCAATTCAGCACCACGGGTAGCACCAGCGATGAAAGCAACGTCTTGACCCAATTTAGCTGCTAAGTCTGCTGCTACAGGAGCCAATGATTTACCTTCTTTGTCAGCTTCTTCTTTCACACGACCAAGGTGAGAGAAAAGAATTGCACGTCCACCTTGCTCAAGAATATACTTGATAGTTGGAAGAGCTGCTGTAATACGGTTATCGTTAGTGATAACGCCATCTTTCAAAGGAACGTTAAAGTCCACACGGACAAGGACTTTTTTGCCCTTCAATTCAACGTCTTTAACAGTCAATTTAGCCATTTGTTAGACTCCTTAAAAAATTTTTACCTTTCAATTGTACCATATTTTTAACATTTTTCCCATTCAAAGAAAAATTTTTCACAAGATAATGATCAATCTAAGACCAAGTACGAACAATCAGCTGCAGCAACCAAAAGAAACTGGCACAAAGTCCAGTTTCCATTAGCATTTTTTGGTAACATTTTCCAGATAGCCTAGAGAATCCAGAGCAACAGAGCTATACTTCACTCTGCTCTAGTCAACTTTACCTTGACTCTCCCATTTCTAAATCAATCTGGCTTGTCCTGATGATTTCTGTAAAGCAATGGGTAAATTGAGCCGTGATTCCCCAAACTGTTTCTGGCAGGTTATCATAAAAGGGGATAGACCGTTTGTGGTGCTTGAAAGGATAGTCCCGACCACCACGAATTCGCTCGAAGGGAAAATCTTGCTCCGGATCCAGACGAAGATAGAGGGGATAGTAGATTGGGTCCTGCTCAAGGAGTGTTGCCAGAGGCACGGTGAACAAGCGGGCCACCTCTTCATTGGGTACAATCTCTTTCCAGTCTATGTTTAAGCGACCGACAAAACAGCGGATAGTTGATTTGCCAAAGACCAGATAGTCAATTTCCCCTAAGATTTCTATAGATTCCTCTGCAAGATTCAGTTCTTCTACTACCTCACGGACCACCGCCGTCTCAGCCGATTCCCCCTCTTCGATACCTCCTCCAGGAAAAGAGACCTCCCCAGGTTGAGAAATAGACTCCGATCGGACTTCATACAAAACCTGCCACTGATCATCTGACCAGACTAGAGGCAGAAAAACCGCAAAAGACCTTTTCTCACCTAGAGGCTGAGGCTTGTAGTTGTCGAGAATTTCCTGAATCTGACGAGGCATAGAACCAACTCCTTACTAACTAGTGATAAAATCATTTTAATCTATTTCCAGCCAAATAGCAAGTGAAATAGCAAAGAAAAACTGAGACGGTGTGTTCTCAGTTTTAGCAGACTTACTTCCCTTTCAGCATGCCCATAATACCTCTGGTCACCACGCGCCCGACTTCCCGGCCGACTTGGCTCATGAGATTTTTGGTAAAGCGGTCCATCATCGAATCGGAACGTTTGGCAGCTGGTTTGCTGGCCTTGGCCTCTGCTTTTGCTCTTTCCTTGGCAGCCTTTTCTTCCAATTTTGCTGTTTCTTTGGCGGCTTTTTCTGCTGCTTTTTTCGCCTCCGCCTGCTCTGCTTGCTTGATCAACTGCGCCTCTTTTTCTTGGGTCAGCGCTAGAATTTGCTCATGGGCAGATTCTCGGTCAACCGCGTCCGCATATTTGTCCATCAGAGAAGAATTATTGATGGCAGACAAGACCAGAGTCGCATCAGCTGTTCCCAACTGACTCTTCGGCGGATAAATCATCACCCGGTCTGCAAAGCTTGGTGTTCCATCCGCCTGCAAGGTCGAGACAACTGCCTCTCCGACCTGCAATTCTTGAATGACCTTGGCTAAGTCCTCAGCTCTTTCTTGACGGAAGGTATCCGCCACTGTCGCCACCGTTTTCAGTTCCTTAGGTGTGAAAGCGCGGAGCCCATGCTGGATACGGTTACCCAGCTGGCTAGCGATGCTATCAGGAATATCGGTCGGATTTTGCGTAACGAAAAAGACACCAACACCTTTTGAACGAATCAGGCGAACAATCAACTCAATCTTCTCCAGCAAGACCTTCGGTGCATCCTTGAAGAGCACATGGGCCTCGTCAAAGAAGAAGACCATCTTGGGCTTATCTAGGTCGCCTACTTCCGGTAAAATTTCGTAGAGTTCCGACAAAAGACTGAGCAGAACGGTCGAATAAAGCGTCGGCTGATTGAAAAGTTCTGTCGCCTGCAAGACATTGATAACCCCTTGTCCATCAGCAGTTGTCCGCATCAAATCCGCAATCTCCAAGCTGGGCTCACCGAAGAACAGTTTCCCGCTCTGCTGTTCCAAGACCACCAAACTCCGCAAGATGGCACCGACCGAACGAGCTGGAATATTGCCGTAATATTGACTAAGCTCTTGAGCATTTTCAGCCACAAAATTGAGCATGGCCCGCAAGTCCATAAGGTCCAGCAACAGCAGACCACGTTCATCCGCCACACTAAAGACTATATTGAGAATGGATTCCTGCGTATCATTGAGCCCCAGCAAACGGGTCAAAAGCACCGGCCCCATCTCAGAAATAGTCATCCGTACTGGAATCCCATTTTCACCGAAAACATCCCACAGCTCAACGGTATAACTCCTCGGCGAATAATCTGCATACTGAGTCTGCTTCAAACGACTTGGGTCAATTTCCTTGGTATTGGCCTGGACCAAACTATTGAGGTCACCCTTGATGTCCGATAGAAAGACAGGAATGCCCGCCTCACTCAGTTTCTCCGCCAAAACCTTGAGCGTCACCGTCTTACCTGTCCCCGTCGCCCCGGCAATCACACCGTGCCGATTGAGGCGCTTGAGCTGGATTTCCGCCCGTGCATGCCCGTACCCAAATGCAATAACTTCTGACATAATCTGCCCTCTTTTCCGATTGTTCTGTCTATATTCTAGCATAGTTTTTAGGAAAATAGCAGAGCAGACAGCTTGCAAGTTCACCGCAACAAGAAAAAAAAAGAAAAGCCTGACGAGCAGACTTTTTCATATTACAAATATAAATATTTAAACAGGGCAACTGCAGCGATTGACGCAAGGATTGGAGCAACAACGCCGACCCATGCATACCACCATTTTGAATCAGCCTTGGCTTGACCAAGAATTGATTTTGGCAAGAAGTGGTGAACGATACGAGGACCAAGGTCACGCGCTGGGTTGAGACCAGGACCAGTTGGACCACCGACCGCTGCAACAAGTGCCATAACAAGGAAACCGATACCGACATGGGCTACTGCAATGGAACCGGCAGTATATGGCGCAACCATTGTTTCAGCAGCAGTCTTATCATAGCCTTGCTCAATCAACTTACCAACCAACTCTGCACCGAAGAAGTTCTTTGTCAAAGCAAGCGCACCGAAGAACAAGACGAATGACCCAACAAACTCATTCAAGAAACCATTGATGGTTGCTGCTTTACGGCTTTCCGCTTTGCCATTGTCCAAAGCATTGATAGTAGAGAAAGAACCCAAGACATGGTTTGAATTCTCTGTTTTCAAGAAATATGGTTTGTAAACGGTGACAACGACCAATTGACCAAACATTGCACCCAATACCTGAGCGATAATGTATTGAGCCACATGTGCCCAAGGGAATAGACCTGAAACAGCCAAACCAAGTGTGAAGGCTGGGTTGATATGGTTACCAGAAACATTACCAAACATAAGGGCTGGCATCATAACAGCCAATCCGTAGCCGATAGCGATCAAAATCCAACCTGAGTTGTTCCCTTTGGTACCTTTGAGGTCGACGTTAGCAACTGTACCATTACCGATAATAATAAGCAAGGCAGTCGCCAGAAATTCAGTGATATATTTCACTGTCCATGTTGCATCCATAAATTTCAATTCTCCTTCCGATTTATAAATATTATTGATATTCTTCATTTTATCAAGTATAATATACAAAGTAAAGCATTAACTGGAAAGTGAAACGTTTACTTTCTGAAAACATATGATTACTTACACTATTTTTCAAGCGCCAAAGGAGATTTATATGGCTTCCCAAAATGACACGCTCATTTACAATATTGACAAAAGTATCAAGAAAAAAGCAGACTTGATTGAAAACAACTTCTTCGCCTATGCAATTCGCTCAGCTATGGCCAGTGTTTACCTAGCAATTGGTTTGGCTATCTCAGTTTATACAGCTGATAAGCTCAATCATATTGTAGATGGCCTCGGTAAATTCAGCTACGGACTCATGTTCGGCTGGTGCTTGGTCATGATTCTTTATATGAACGCTGAACTAGGCACTTCTAATATGATGTACATGACCTCTGCTATCCACCGTAAAGTGATCCCTACCAAAACAGCCCTCAAGATTCTAGCTACTTGTATCTTTTTCAACTTTGTTGGGGCAGTCATTGTAGCCTATATGCTCTCCTTCACAACTCCTTACCAGGTTGGACATTTGGAACATGATAGTTACCTGATTGAAGCTGTTGTCGCAAAACTGGCAAAAACACCTCTGACACAGTTTGTCGAGGGTATCTTTGCCAACATCGTAGTAAACATCGCTGTCTTTATCTCTATGCGCATGAAAGACGATGCGGGCCGTGTTATTTCCCTCATCTTTATCATCTTTATCTTTGCCTTCCTAGGCTTTGAGCACGTTATTGCCAACTTCTCTACCTTCTCCTTGGCCCTTTTCTCAAATGGTGGTCCAGTCGAGGGCATGACTATCCTCAGTGTCCTAAGGAATTTCCTCTTCTCAGGACTTGGAAACTACGTCGGCGGTGGTCTCCTTATCGGTCTCCTTTACAGCTGGCTCAGCGATAAATCAAAACTCTATGTCGACTAATCTAGAGAATGCGGTTTGGAAATCCAGCCGTATTTTTTGTACTCACCAATAGCCCGAGAGACCGAATATGATGCGAATAATCTAATTGCCCCTATTTCTAAAAATCAGACAGATAAAACCCTCTGAAAGCTCGATTTCAAAGGGTTTTTAGACTGTACGCAAAAAGAGCACAGACTCGACATCGCTTAGGGCTGCTGGATTCCTCCCCTGACCCGCTTCACGCACGAACCTTGCTCCATTTATTATTATATCACAAATTCACTAAAATTCAATATTTTTCTCAACTTCAAGCTTCCTGAAAATGAGAAATAAGTTCATACTCAGAGATAGATATTCTTCATCAACATCCTATCATCAACTAACCCCACTCTCAGTGTCACTTAACTAATAGACCTAAAATTCATTATCCAGGCCATCTGATAGCTTTGATTCCCCCTCATCACTTAAACTGGTCACCGTATTGGGCAAACAGATGAGTCTAACGTAACCGCCCAATAATGGAGTATCTTTTCAGCTTCCCTATTATCCAGTATACTGTTAGAGAAAACAGAACTGGAGGATTTTTTACGTCACACCCCATCGTCGCTTTGAGAAGAAAGGCAGAAACGATATTCTAATGAAAATTCATCTCGGAAAAGTGGAACTCACATTCTTTCAAGCAATCCACCAAGAGACACTAGAAACACTCTTGGATAAGGTACTGCACTATGACTATCCAGCTCAGTGATTTAGGACAAGTGCAACCGCCCACTATACTTCGTTATTGGGCAGTTGCGTCTAACACTACAGACTTATTGAATCACAAGAATTCTCCGACATTCATAGTTAACAAGAGCTAAAAAACGCCTGCTTACGAAATTATTCTAGCTTAGAGTAATTTCGTAAACAAGCGTCAAATCAATATGATGAGTGTTACCGCTGGGGCAGGCCCAGCGGTAGACCAGAGCTAGACTAAGAAGATTTCTCTTCCATCATCATAACACTCAACAAAATTGATGATCTTATACAAGTTCGATAATTGCCATTGGGGCAGCATCACCACGACGTGGTTCAGTTTTAAGGATACGAGTGTATCCACCATTGCGCTCAGCATAACGAGGTGCGATTTCTGAGAACAATTTTTGAAGAGCTGTAGTAGCTGTGTACTTATCAGTTGCTTCATCGTAGTTTTCAGATGCAATTTCGTTACGAACAAATGCAGCAGCTTGACGACGTGCGTGCAAGTCACCACGTTTACCAAGTGTGATCATTTTTTCAACTGTTTTACGGATTTCTTTAGCACGAGCTTCAGTTGTAACGATTGATTCGTTGATCAAAAGGTCAGTTGTCAAATCGCGCAACATTGCTTTACGTTGTGAGCTAGTGCGTCCTAGTTTACGGTATGCCATGATTTCCTCCTATATTTATTTATCATTTTTCAATCCAAGACCGAGTTCAGCAAGTTTAATCTTCACTTCCTCAAGACTCTTACGGCCCAGATTGCGCACTTTCATCATTTCTGGCTCAGTTTTCTCTGTCAAGTCAAACACAGTATTGATGCCTGCACGTTTAAGACAGTTGTATGAGCGAACAGAAAGATCCAATTCTTCGATCGTACGATCAAGCATACGGTCATCAGATGCTGTTTCAGATTCTTTCATCACTTCAGCTGATTTTGCAACTTCAGTCAAATCTGTAAAGAGACCCAAGTGCTCCATCAAGATACGAGCAGAAAGCCCAAGTGCATCTTCAGGAATAATTGTACCGTTTGTACTGATTTCAAGTGTCAATTTGTCAAATCCATCGTTGCTACCAACACGAGCTGGCTCAACTTGATAATTGACTTTTGTAACTGGCGTATAGATTGAATCTACCGCAAGTGTACCTACTGGTGCATCATCTTTCTTATTGCCTTCAGCTGGTACATAACCGCGACCTGCATTTACAGTTAAAATCGCTTTAAATGTTGCACCTTCAGCAATTGTGAAGAGATAATGATCAGGATTTACAATTTCAATATCACTATCTGTAAGAATATCACCTGCTGTTACCGCAGCTGGACCTACTACATCAAGTTCAATTTTCTTTTCGTCTTCGACATAAGATTTTACAGCAATGCCTTTGATGTTAAGAATGATTTGCATAACATCTTCACGGACACCTGGAACTGTGTCGAATTCGTGGAGTACACCATCAATCTTAATTGATGTTACTGCAGCACCCGGAAGTGAAGCAAGAAGTACACGACGAAGAGAGTTACCAAGAGTTGTTCCGTAACCACGTTCAAGCGGTTCGACTACAAATCTGCCGTAATCTTTATTTTCATCAATTTTTGTTATTGTTGGTTTTTCAAACTCAATCATTTCTTACTCCCTCTTAAACGAAAAGCTGTGTATGGTTGGTATGATTATACACGGCGACGTTTTGGAGGACGAGCACCATTGTGTGGTACAGGAGTCACATCACGAATTGCTGTTACTTCAAGACCAGCGGCAGCAAGAGCGCGGATAGCAGACTCACGACCTGAACCTGGGCCTTTAACGGTAACTTCAACTGTTTTAAGACCGTGTTCTTGTGCAGATTTAGCAGCTGCTTCTGAAGCCATTTGAGCTGCGAATGGTGTAGATTTACGAGAACCTTTGAAACCAAGAGCACCAGCTGATGACCAAGCAATAGCGTTACCATGCACATCAGTAATCATAACAATAGTGTTATTAAATGTAGCGTGAATATGTGCAATACCAGATTCGATATTCTTTTTCACACGACGTTTACGTGTTGGTTTAGCCAATTTTTCTACCTCCTATATTATTTTTTCTTACCTGCGATCGCAACAGCTTTACCTTTACGAGTGCGGGCATTGTTTTTAGTGTTTTGTCCACGGACAGGAAGTCCACGACGGTGACGGATACCACGGTATGAACCGATTTCCATCAAACGTTTAATGTTCAAGTTAACTTCACGACGGAGGTCACCTTCAACTTTGATTGCATCAACTTCACGACGAATAGCATCTTCTTGATCTGATGTCAAATCTTTCACGCGTACATCTTCTGAAATGCCTGCAGCTGCAAGAATTTTTTTAGATGTTGCAAGACCGATACCATATACGTATGTCAATGAAATAACTACACGTTTGTCATTTGGAATGTCAACTCCAGCAATACGAGCCATGTTTTCTCCTTTCTATATTTTAACCTTGACGTTGCTTGTGTTTAGGGTTTGCTGGGCAAATCACCATAACACGACCATTACGACGAATAACTTTGCAGTATTCGCAAATTGGTTTGACCGATGGTCTTACTTTCATGTTTTATCCCTCCAAGTATTTCGACTATTTAAAGCGGTATGTGATACGTCCACGAGTCAAGTCATACGGACTAAGCTCAACAGTTACGCGGTCTCCGACCAAAATACGAATGTAGTTCTTACGGATTTTACCAGAAACAGTTGCAAGGACTTGGTGTCCATTTTCCAACTCAACAGTAAACATAGCATTTGGCATTGTATCAACTACTTTGCCTTCAATTTCAATCACATCTTCTTTTGCCATGCAAAAGTATCCCCTCTCTAAATATCGATTTGATGCCCTCTGAACACAGAGGTAACAATTATAAGTCAGACTAGGCTATTTTATCACTTTCACAAGAAAAATGCAAGCCAAATCCATTAGATTATTTTAAATTTGACAAGACTGTGTCAATTGCTTGGAAAACAAGTTCGATGTCTTGGTCTCCCTCAATATCATGGACCAAACCTTTGGCACGATAGTGGTCAATAATTGGTTGACCTTGGGCAATATTGACCTCCAAACGGCGTTGAACAGATTCAGGCTTATCATCTTCACGCTGATAGAAATCTTCTTCTTTATAATCTCCAACAGGTGGGTTAAAGATTTTATGGAAGGTTTCACCGGTTTCTTTATGGATGATTCGACCGCTAAGACGCTCAACCAATTTAGATGGATCGATTTCAATGTTGATAACACCCTGAAGTTCAATTCCTAGATCTGCTAGGTTGGCATCCAAGGCATGCGCTTGTTCAATCGTACGTGGGTAACCATCTAGCAAGAAACCTTTTTCCTTGATGTCGTCTTGCACCAAACGCTCTTTGACGATACCATTGGTTACTTCGTCCGGAACCAAGTCGCCTTTGTCGATATACGATTTAGCAAGTAACCCCATTTCCGTTTGATTAGCCATAGCAGCACGGAACATATCGCCTGTAGAAATGTGAGCAACATTAAATTTTTCAACAATCTTAGCCGCTTGAGTCCCTTTACCAGCACCTGGCAAACCCATAATTAAAAGATTCATGACAAACTCCTTATTTTGTTTTCACATAAATTTGCCACAATTGACAAACTTATCTAAAAACAAAATAGAAGGTTGACTAGGTCAACCTATATTCTATTCTGTTACGTTCATAAAGCCTACATATTTTCTCTTGAGAAGGTATCCCTCCAATTGCTTGATACCCTCGATACTTGTCATAATCAAGATAATCAAACTAGTACCCAGGAAGGCAATATTGGAAGAAAGACCAAAAATATTTTGAGCAAGAATTGGTAACAAGGCTACAAAACTCAAGAACAAGGCACCAACTGTCGCCAGACGTTTCAACAGGACAGAGAAATACTTCTCCGTTCCATTACCTGGACGAACACCGTGGATATATGCCGCACTTTTTTGAAGACTCTCTGCCGTTTTCTCAGGATTTACCTGTACAAATGTATAGAAAAAGGTAAAAATGATAATCAATCCAGCATATACCAGCATCCCTTTAACAGTGGAATAATCAAAATACTCTTGAATACCTAGTAACCAACCCGCACTTCTGTTTTGACTAGCAAAAAATTGAATCAAAGAACTTGGTAGTGCAGTGATAGACCCGGCAAAGATAACGGGGATAACGCCTGCAGGATTCAATTTTAAGGGAAGATATGAGCTAGATGGCGCACCTTGAGCACGTTTTGTATATTGAATCGGAATCTTGTATTCAGCTTGTTGAATGTAGGTTGTAAAGTAGACTACAAACAAGATGAGTACAATCAAAAGTCCAACATAAATGATGGATTCTGTAATCCGACTAGCCTCAATATTGACAAAACGGTCGATATAAATTTCTCTAAAAGTATCTGGCAAGGATGAAATGATTCCCGCAAAGATAATCATTGATGTTCCGTTACCATAGCCCTTATCAGAAATTTGTTCTCCCAACCAAGTCACAATGACAGAACCGGTTGCCAAGATAGAACCCAGCAAAAGATAGGTCTGCCAAGTCATTGGCATATTGGTCAGTCGTGCTCCTGATAGGGCATTAAAGCTGGCGATAATCCCCATGGATTGGACAAAGGCCAAAACCAAGGAAATATAGCGAGTCGCCTGGTTTAATTTCCGACGACCAACCTCGCCCTGCTTGCCCCACTCTACAAACTTCGGCAAAATGTCCATCTGAAGCAGTTGAACAATAATCGAAGCCGTGATATAAGGGCTGACACCCAGTGCAAAAACAGAGAAATTTTTCAAAGCGTTACCCGAAACCAAACTCATCATGTTTAGGAAGGGAACGTTTGACAATGCTTCTAAGCTTTTGGCATTGACACCAGGAACGGTGATATGTGTACCAATCCTGAACACCAAAAGGATAAAAATTGTAAATAAGATTTTCTTACGAACAGCTTTTACTTTTAGAGCATCTGTTAAAAGTTTAAAAAACATAGGCGGTCACCTCTTAGATGACTTCTACTGAGCCACCTTTAGAAGTGATTGCTTCTTCAGCTGATTTAGAGAATTTAGCAGCTTTCACTGTCAATTTCTTCGTCAATTCGCCGTTACCAAGGATTTTAACACCTGATTTTTCAGCTTTAACGATACCAGCTTCGATAAGTACAACTGGTGTTACTTCAGCACCATCTTCAAAAGCGTTCAATTGATCAAGGTTAACGATTGCGTATTCTTTAGCGTTGATGTTTGTAAATCCACGTTTTGGAAGACGACGGAACAATGGAGTTTGTCCACCCTCAAAACCAGGACGAACACCGCCACCGCTACGAGCTTTTTGACCTTTTTGACCACGGCCAGATGTTTTACCGTTACCTGATGATGTACCACGACCTACACGGTTGCGGACTTTACGTGAACCTGTTGCAGGTTGCAATTCATGAAGTTTCATTATATATTTCTCCTCTTTTATATGCTAGCGCCTGTGGGGAGTTAGAGTAAGCCGCCCACAAACTCGCTTCTATCAAAATTGACTAGAAGTCGCAAAGATTTCTCCATGCGACCTAGTCTGTTTATTGTTAACTTTAGTATAAGTTACTTAACTTCTTCAACAGTTACCAAGTGAGAGATAGCGTTCACCATTCCAAGAATAGCTGGGTTATCTTCCTTAACAACTGAAGAGTTCAATTTACCAAGTCCAAGTGCAACAACTGTTTTACGTTGCTCTGGTTTGCGACCGATTGGAGACTTAGTCAAAGTAATTTTAATTTGAGCCATGAGTATCTCCTTTCTTATGCTAAATCAGAAACTGAGATGCCACGAAGTGCAGCCACTTCTTCAGCACGTTTCAATTGTTTCAAACCTTCAACAGTTGCACGAACGATGTTGATTGGTGTGTTTGAACCGAGTGACTTAGATGTCACATCAGCGATACCAGCCAATTCGATTACGGCACGAGTTGCACCACCGGCAGCAACCCCAGAACCTTCTGAAGCTGGTTTCAACATAACACGAGCTCCACCGAATTCTGAACGAACTTCGTGAGGAATAGTTGTACCAACCATTGGTACCTCGATCATGTTTTTCTTAGCAGATTCAACTGCTTTGCGGATAGCTTCTGGTACTTCTTGAGCTTTACCAGTACCGAAACCTACGCGACCGTTACGGTCACCAACAACCACAAGAGCTGCGAAGCGAAGACGACGTCCACCCTTAACAACTTTTGTAACACGGTTGATGGCTACTACGCGTTCTTCAATTTCAACTGCGTTATCTTTGAATGCCATTTCTTAGTGTCCTCCCTATTAGAATTTCAATCCGTTTTCACGAGCTGATTCAGCCAAAGCTTTCACACGTCCGTGATAGAGATATCCACCGCGGTCAAAGACCACTTCAGAAATACCTTTAGCTACCGCGCGTTCAGCAACGAGTTTACCTACAACAACAGCTTGTTCTGTCTTAGTACCTTTTGAAACTTCTTTATCAAGAGTAGAAGCGCTTGCGAGCGTTACACCCGCTACGTCATCAATCACTTGAGCGTAGATGCCTGTATTAGAACGGAAAATGTTCAAACGTGGGCGAGCAGCAGTTCCAGAGATTTTACCGCGAACGCGACGGTGGCGTTTTTGGCGGATTTTGTTTTTATCTGGTTTTGAAATCACAATATTCACCTCTTAATGTATGATTCTGTTTCTTGCGAAACAATTTGAGAAATAGTCAGCCAGGTGGCTAAGCCACCTCAGCAAGCTATTATTTACCTGTTTTACCTTCTTTACGGCGAACGAATTCACCAACATAGCGGATACCTTTACCTTTGTATGGCTCAGGAGCGCGAAGGCTACGGATGTAAGCTGCTGTTTGACCAACAACTTCTTTGTTGATACCAGACACGACGATTTGTGTTGGTGTTGGAACTTCAAATGTAATACCTTCTGGTGCAACCACTTCATCTGGATGTGATTTACCAACAGCAAGTGTCAATTTGTTACCAGCCAATTGAGCACGGTAACCGACACCACGCATTTCAAGTTCTTTTTTGAAGCCTTCAGAAACACCAACAACCATGTTGTTGAGGTTAGCACGGCTAGTACCGTGAATAGTCTTCATTTCTTTTGAATCGTTTGGACGGTGAAGAGTAACTTCTGTACCTTCCACACGGATTTCAATAGCAGTTGGGAATTCACGAGTCAATTCCCCTTTAGGTCCTTTTACAGTTACCACGCCGTTGTTTTGAGCAAGCTCAACACCAGCAGGCAATGTAATTACTTTATTACCAATACGTGACATATTTTTTAATTCTCCTGTTAAATTATCAAGCCGTCAAGCGACTAGTTTTCACGGGGGCTCATTTAAACACGGTCAATAGCCCGTGTTCGATTGAGCATGGTTACATGATACTAAATAATCAGTAAGTCTGATTTGAACACGCACGAAAAACTGGTTCTCCCGCGTTTTTGTATCATCCTTTTAGGTTTCAATTTCTAAATGTGGCAAGGCAGAGCGACGCAGACCATACTTGAGTATGTCAAGACGCTCTAACACAGGCACATGACGAAATTGGAAGCTAAAAGATTACCAAACGTAGGCGACAACCTCTCCACCAACGTTCTTTTGACGAGCTTGTTTGTCAGTCAAAAGACCTTCTGATGTTGAGATGATTGCGATACCAAGTCCGTTAAGAACTTTTGGAATATCTTCACGTTTTGAGTAAACACGAAGACCTGGTTTTGAAACGCGTTTCAAGTTAGTGATAACTTTTTCACCGTTTGGTCCGTATTTCAAGAATACACGGATGATGCCTTGTTTGTCATCTTCGATGAATTCAACGTTTTTTACAAAACCTTCGTTTTTAAGGATTGTAGCAATGCCTTTTTTAATGTTTGATGCAGGAACTTCAAGCACTTCGTGTTTAGCTTGGTTAGCGTTACGAATACGTGTCAAAAAATCTGCAATTGGGTCAGTCATAACCATTTGTTGTTTCTCCTCTTACTAGCAGTTTGATTGAATCACTTGCTAGTTAATTCATGATACAAAGGGCGCTAAAAAGCCAAAGTGAAAATAGAAAACTTGACGTAGAAACTTTGGTTTCTAGGAAAGTTTGTCTTTTTCACACAGGCTTTCGCCCGTGTTCAAATCGGCAAGCAAACTTTGTATCGGGGTTGTTTTAATTGAGTTCGAGCTACAACCTTAGCAAAGAAGATAGATTTTCCTAGAAGTAAACTTCGTCGTCAAATCTCCTATCTTTGCCTTGGTTGCTAAACGCTCTCACATCTTATCTTACCAAGAAGCTTTTGTTACGCCAGGAATTTGTCCAAGGTAAGCCAAGTCGCGGAAGCATACACGGCACAATTTGAATTTGCGGTAAACTGAGTGTGGACGTCCACATTTTTCACAGCGTGTGTAAGCTTGTGTAGAGAACTTAGCTGGGCGTTTGTTCTTAGCGATCATTGATTTTTTAGCCATTTATTCTCTCCCTCTTATTTTGCAAACGGCATACCAAGGCCAGTAAGCAATGCACGTGATTCTTCGTCAGTGTTAGCAGTTGTAACGATAACGATATCCATACCGCGAGTTTTATCAACATCGTCGAAGTTGATTTCTGGGAAGATCAATTGCTCTTTCACACCAAGTGTGTAGTTACCACGTCCGTCAAATGACTTAGTTGGTACACCGTGGAAGTCACGTACACGCGGAAGTGAAACTGTAACCAATTTGTCCAAGAATTCATACATACGTTCGCCACGAAGAGTTACTTTCGCACCGATCGCAACACCCTCACGAAGACGGAAGCCGGCGATTGATTTCTTAGCTTTAGTGATAAGTGGTTTTTGACCTGAGATCAAAGCCAATTCTTGAGCAGCTTTCTCAAGGTTTTTAGCGTTAGAAACAGCGTCACCAACACCCATGTTCAAAACGATCTTATCAACTTTTGGCACAGCCATAACTGAAGAATAGTTGAATTGTTCAGTCAAAGCAGGAACTACTTCATTAAGATATTTTTCTTTTAAACGATTTGCCATTATACTTCTCCTTTCCTTCGTGATTAATCAAGCACTTCGCCTGATTTTTTGTTGTAGCGAACTTTTTTGCCGTCTACAAACTTGTAACCAACGCGTCCTGCAACACCATTTTTGTCAAGAACTTGAACGTTTGACACATGGATTGGAGCTTCTTTTTCAACGATAGCGCCTTGAGGGTTTTCGCTGTTTGGTTTTTGGTGTTTCTTAACGATGTTAACACCTTCAACAATAACTTTGTTTACTTTTGGAAGTGCTGTTACGACAACTGCTTCAACGCCTTTGTCTTTACCAGCGATTACGCGAACTTTATCGCCTTTTTTTACAAACATTTGATTTCTCCTATGATTTCTTACGCCCTAATGGGCACCCTGGTTAGTGATTTAACCAGGGGACTTAGTTTGTTTTCTAGTTTACTAAATCCGTCACAGACTTCGTTAGTTTGTTTTGATGTACCCAAGTACTATCTGCAACAAACTGCCTAGTCTGTAACAAATTTCCTAAAACTATTTGATTAAAGTACTTCTGGTGCCAATGAAACGATTTTCATGAAACCGCCATCACGCAATTCACGTGCCACTGGGCCAAAGATACGAGTTCCGCGAGGGTTTTTGTCTTCACGGATGATAACTGCTGCATTCTCATCGAATTTGATGTATGAACCATCAGCACGACGAGCACCTGTCTTAGTACGAACGATAACGGCTTTAACAACGTCACCTTTTTTAACCGCACCACCAGGAGTAGCTTGTTTTACTGAAGCAACGATGATGTCGCCGATGTTCGCGAATTTACGTCCTGAACCACCAAGAACTTTGATTGTCAAGATTTCACGTGCGCCACTGTTGTCAGCAACTTTCAAACGAGTTTCTGTTTGAATCATGTCAATTTTCTCCTTTCAGGTTGATTAAATGATAACTGCCTCTTCCACAACTTCTACAAGACGGAAACGTTTTGTAGCTGAAAGTGGGCGAGTTTCCATGATACGAACGATATCGCCTTCTTTAGCAACATTGTTTTCATCATGAGCTTTGTACTTTTTAGAGTAGTTAATACGTTTACCATAGACTGGGTGGTTACGTTTAGTTTCAACTACAACTGTGATTGTTTTGTCCATTTTGTCAGATACTACGCGTCCAACAAGAACTTTACGATTATTGCGTTCCATTGAAATTCTCCTTTCCCAATCTATTATTTAGTTTCAGATTGCACAGTTTTGATACGTGCAATTTGTTTCTTCACTTCGTTCAAACGAGCAGTTTGCTCAAGTTGACCAGCAGCAGCTTGGAAACGAAGTTCGAAGAGTTCTTTCTTCAATTCGTTTTCTTTCTTAGCAAGTTCTTCTTGAGAAAGGCCACGAAGTTCTTTTACAAAATCTTTAATTTCTTGAAGTTTCATGTCTTCTCCTTATTCTGCTTCACGTTTTACGAATTTAACTTTAACTGGCAATTTGTGACCAGCAAGGCGGAATGCTTCACGTGCAATTTCTTCAGAAACGCCAGCTACTTCAAACATAACCTTACCGCGTTTAACTGGAGCTACCCAGCCTTCAGGAGCACCTTTACCAGAACCCATACGTACACCGATAGCTTTAGCAGTGTATGATTTGTGTGGGAAGATTTTAATCCAAACTTTACCACCACGTTTCATGTAACGCGTCATAGCGATACGGGCAGCTTCGATTTGGCGGTTTGTAATCCATGAGCTAGTAGTTGCTTGAAGACCGTATTGACCAAAGTCTACTTGTTTTCCACCTTTAGCTTCACCGCGCATTTTTCCACGGAATTCACGACGGTGTTTTACACGTTTAGGTACTAACATTTGTTATTTACCTCCTTTAGTGTTTTTACGAGCTGGAAGAACTTCACCACGGTAGATCCATACTTTAACACCAAGTTTACCGTAAGTTGTCAAAGCTTCTTCCCAAGCGTAGTCGATATCCGCACGAAGTGTATGAAGAGGAACAGTTCCTTCTGAGTAGCCTTCTGCACGGGCAATATCAGCACCGTTCAAACGACCAGAAACTTGTGTTTTGATACCTTTTGCACCAGCGCGCATTGCACGTTGGATAGCTTGTTTTTGAGCACGACGGAATGCCACACGTTGCTCCAATTGACGAGCGATTGACTCACCAACAAGGTGTGCATCCAAATCAGGTTGTTTGATTTCGATGATGTTGATGTGTACTTGCTTACCAGTCAATTTGTTCAATTGAGCACGAAGTGCATCAACGTTGCTACCAGCTTTACCGATAACCATACCTGGTTTAGCAGTGTGGATAGAAACGATTACTTTGTTTACAGCACGTTCGATTTCGATTGTTGATGTTGACGCATCAGCCAATTCTTTTTTGATAAAGTTGCGGATTGCAAGATCTTCATGAAGGTAATCCGCGTATTCTTTTTCAGCATACCATTTAGCATCCCAATCACGGATGATGCCAACACGCATACCAATTGGATGTACTTTTTGACCCACGTTTTTACCTCCTTATTTCTCTGCCACAACTACAGTGATGTGAGCTGTGCGTTTGTTGATTGGTGAAGCAGAACCTTTCGCACGTGGACGGAAACGTTTCAACGTTGGTCCTTCGTTTGCGAATGCTTCGCTGACTACCAAGTTAGCTTTTTCCAAACCAAAGTTGTTTTCAGCGTTAGCGATTGCTGAGTTTAAAACTCCCTCGATAATGCTTGCAGCTTTGTTTGGTGTGAATTTCAAGATTGCGATTGCGTCTGCTACGCTTTTGCCACGGATGTTATCCAAGACAAGACGTGATTTACGAGGTGAAACACGTACTGTGCGAGCAGTTGCTTTAGCTGAAGTAATTTCTGCCATTGTGTTTTCCTCCTAAATTATTTACGACGAGTTTTCTTGTCGTCAGCAGCATGACCTTTGTAAGTACGAGTTGGTGCGAATTCACCAAGTTTGTGACCTACCATGTCTTCTTGAATGTATACAGGTACGTGTTTACGTCCATCGTAAACTGCGATTGTATAACCGATGAAACTTGGGAAAATCGTTGAACGACGTGACCAAGTTTTAATTACTTTTTTCTTTTCGTCATTTGCTTGAGCTTCAACTTTTTTCATCAAATGCTCATCGACGAAAGGTCCTTTTTTAAGACTACGTCCCATTTTAGTGTTTTCTCCTTTAAAATATGTACCACAGCGGCTTGCCCGCAATGCGGGCTACCGAGTTGGCGGATGATATAGCATGCTAAGCAACTATGTATAAATTACTTTTGGTTGCGACGACGAACAATAAGTTTGTCTGATTTAGCTTTCTTGTTACGAGTTTTCAAACCAAGAGCTGGTTTACCCCATGGAGTAGATGGTGCTTTACGACCAACTGGTGCTTTACCTTCACCACCACCGTGTGGGTGATCGTTAGGGTTCATTACAGAACCGCGAACTGTTGGACGGATACCTTTCCAACGGCTACGACCTGCTTTACCAAGGTTTACTAGGCCATGTTGTTCGTTACCTACAGTACCAACAGTAGCACGGCAAGTACCAAGGATCATACGAACTTCACCTGATTGAAGGCGAACAAGAACGTATTTACCTTCTTGACCAAGAACCTGTGCAGATGCACCAGCAGCACGAACCAACTCACCACCGCGACCTGGTTTCAACTCGATGTTGTGAACAACAGTACCGACTGGGATGTTTGCAAGTGGAAGTGCATTACCAACTTTGATATCCGCTTCTGGACCTGAAACGATGCGTTGACCAACTTCAAGACCTTTAGGAGCGATGATATATGCTTTCACACCGTCTGTGTAGTGTACAAGAGCGATGTTTGCTGAACGGTTTGGATCGTATTCAATTGTTTTAACAACTGCTTCAACGCCATCTTTGTTACGTTTGAAGTCTACCAAACGGTAGAAACGTTTGTGACCGCCACCTTGGTGACGAACAGTGATGCGACCATTGTTGTTACGACCAGCTTTGTTTTTCAATGCAACAAGCAAGCTTTTTTCTGGAGTACTTGTTGTGATTTCAGCGAAGTCCAAAGAAGTCATGTTACGACGGCCATTTGTCGTTGGTTTATAAACTTTAATACCCACGTTAATTCCTCCTTTGATTATTCAGCGTCAGCTGTAGCGAACAATTCGATCGCTTTTGAATCAGCAGTCAAAGTGATGATTGCTTTTTTCACTTTGTTTGTGCGACCCACATAACGACCTACGCGTTTTGTTTTAGGTTTCACGTTGATTGTGTTAACATTTGCAACTTCAACACCTTCAAATGCAGCTTCAACAGCTTGTTTGATCAAGAGTTTGTGTGCACGAGTGTCAACTTCAAATACATACTTGCCTGCTTCGAGTTGGCCCATTGAGCTTTCTGTGATGACAGGTTTTTTGATAACATCATACAAATTCATTATGCAAGAACCTCCTCAATTTTAGAGATAGCTGCTTGAGTTACAAGAAGTTTGTCTGCATTTGCGATGTCAAGTACGCTTGCAGTTGTTGCGGTTGCAACTTTAACTCCTGGGATGTTACGAGCAGAAAGAGCTGCGAATTCATTGCCTTCTTCAAGAATAACAAGGACTTTAGAATCAATGCTCAATGCTGCAAGTACTTTTGCAAATTCAGCAGTTTTTGGAGCTGTGAATTCAAGTGAGTTAACAGCTACAAATTTGTTTTCAGCAACTTTTTCTGAGTAAACAGATTTAAGTGCCAAGCGACGAACTTTTTGTGGAAGTTTGTACGCGTATGAACGTGGAGTTGGTCCGAAGACTACGCCACCGCCACGCCATTGTGGTGAACGGATAGAACCTTGACGAGCACGTCCAGTTCCTTTTTGACGCCATGGTTTGCGTCCGCCACCTGAGACTGCTGAACGGTTTTTAACTGCGTGAGTACCTTGACGAAGGCTAGCACGTTGGCTGATGATCACATCAAATACAACTGCTTGGTTTGGCTCGATACCAAAAATCGCATCGTTAAGAACTACTTCACCAGCTTGTTTACCAGTTTGGTCAAATAATGTTACGTTTGCCATTTCGACTGATTTCCCCTTTCCTTATTATTTACCAGCTTTAACTGCTGACTTGATAGTGATAAGAGATTTCTTAGCACCTGGTACGTTACCTTTGATAAGGATAACGTTCTTTTCTGGAACAACTTGTACAACCTCAAGGTTTTGAATTGTTACACGGTTGCCGCCCATGCGACCTGCAAGGTTTTTACCTTTGAATACACGGCTAGGTGCAATAGGACCCATAGAACCTGGACGACGGTGGTAACGAGAACCGTGAGCCATAGGACCACGTGATTGACCATGGCGTTTGATAACACCTTGGAAACCTTTACCTTTAGATGTACCAGTTACATCAACAACATCACCAGCTGCGAAAGTTTCAACTGTAATTTCTTGTCCAACTTCCAAGCCTTCAATGTTTTTGAATTCACGAATGAAGCGCTTAGGAGCTGTGTTAGCTTTAGCTACATGGCCTTTGGCAGGTTTGTTGCTCAATACTTCACGTTTGTCATCAAAACCAACTTGAACTGCCGCATAACCGTCAGTTTCAACTGTTTTCACTTGAAGTACAACGTTTGGAGTTGCTTCGATGACAGTAACAGGGATAAATTCACCAGATTCAGTGAAGATTTGAGTCATTCCCACTTTTTTCCCTAAGATTCCTTTTGTCATGAGAAAAATATTCCTTTTCTTATTTTATAGTTAAAAAGTTTTTAACGAGCGTTTTTCATGCTCAATTCAAGATACTAACGGCGTCAAACTCAAGATGAAAATAAGAAATCCGACGAAGAAACGGTAGTTTCCAGGAAGATTTGTCTTTTTTCACACAGAGTTTAGCCTGTGTTCAATTAGAACACTCGCTTTACTCAGTCGTATCTAGCTGATTAAAGTTTGATTTCTACGTTTACACCACTTGGAAGATCCAATTTCATCAAAGCATCAACTGTTTTTTGAGTTGGGTTAATGATATCTACCAAACGTTTGTGTGTACGCATTTCGAACTGCTCACGAGAGTCTTTATACTTGTGAGTCGCACGGATGATTGTGTAGAGGCTACGTTCTGTTGGAAGTGGAACTGGACCTGCTACTTGAGCACCTGTACGTGTTGCAGTTTCAACGATTTTTGCAGCTGCTGTATCAAGTGTACGGTGTTCGTACGCTTTCAAGCGGATGCGGATTTTTTTGTTTGCCATCTTTTTCTCCTTTGCGTCTATTTAAGATAATAGGCTAGCTCCACAAGAAAACCAACACGAGTTGCGTGGCAATGCAACCGAGCGTGTCGCAACCTCTTGCATCAAAGCTACAGCCGTAATTTTTACGGCACTAGAATAGTCTACCAAATTCTATCCGTCATTGCAAGAGTTTTTACTTAAAATTTTAAAAATCCCAAAACTTCTGTTTTGGGAGGCGGTTCGTGTATTCTATCGCCATTATTCTTATAGCATTAGTAGAAAACAATCATCGAAAGTCCTTTAAATGTTCTTGTAACCCCCTAAGCATATTCTTACGACCATTGAAACTCTGACCACTAATTAGTTTTTCATAATTTTCCAATTGGTCCATAGACAAATTTTTCCGATAATCTCTCAAGGCACCTCTCAACAACAATAGCTCGTCATTGACTAAACCTGGCGATTGTATTACTTGTGATAGTTCATGTATGTCTTCATGAGACATTCGGTCAAACTTGCGCTTTTTACTTTCCTGTCTGCGAACATAGTCCTTAATCCGATTTCTGAATTTAACCTTGAAATAACAATACAACTGGGCTCTTTCCCCAATCAACCATGGTTGATCCTCCAATAATTCAAACAAGGTTATCATGCCTTCCTGCTCCCAGTCATCTCTGTCCCACAGTTTGATATAAAACTCTTTTCGAGCCTTGTTGACAATCCCTTTTACACCATCATAGACCTTTTCAAATTTCATCATCCCATCTCCTTTGTTTGATGGTTTAAGTTTATCGAAAAGAGCTAACTTTCTACAGGACATTTTTGTCTATTTTTAATGAAGATAGTTTATCAATCGTATTCTATGGTTATTACAGGCCATTGTTCTTTCCAGTTTTTCTTTTTTACTCTCTTCTCATATACATCCATACGTTTAGAATTGCCAATAAAATGAGGAGTTGGTCGCACCAAATAATTATAAATATCAGTCAATCCATAAGGTGCAAATAGTTCTATATCCCCTTTCTCTGTCTGACGAACACCAATTGCGGTACACCTTTCAGGAAATTTTTCTATTGCATCTTTTGACGATTGATAAGGAGAGGTATCCGGGCTATGAATATGCATAAATACTTGATTCTTAACTTCCCACTGATATTCCGGATATCTTTGACGCAAATTTGCTTCTAATTCTTTTGTTGCTTGATACGACACTTGCTCATCGTAAAAGATAAGATCAACATCCGTATTTTTATCAAAACGGTAATGATTCCAGATAAAATTACGAATTGTTCCTGCACAAATCCACGAGTCCGCTAAGTCTAAATCCTTTACAATCCCCAAAATCCTAATGATATCAGGATCTTTTAACAAATATCTTTCTAACTCATCTTTCATACAATCCTCTACCTTCAAGTTGTTCATTGATTTTAGTGTTATTTTTACTAGCTTCCAAAAGAAAAAGAAAGAGGGATAAAATATTCACCGGACCTTTATTCACTTTCTTTTTTATCATGATCCAAAGGCCTCGGTACCATGATAAAAAGGTCCACCCGGACCTAGTTTTACCCTCCTGTTTTCAAGCAAAAGATAAAAAGGTCCACTGGACCTTGATTCGTTCTTTGGTTTTCAAACTCATGATAAAAAGGTCCACCCGGACCTAGTTTTACCCTCCTGTTTTCAAGCAAAAGATAAAAAGGTCCACTGGACCTTGATTCGTTCTTTGGTTTTCAAACTCATGATAAAAAGGTCCCCCGGACCTAGTTTTGCCCTCCTGTTTTCAAGCAAAAGATAAAAAGGTCCCCCGGACCTTTTTATTCATCCATAAAGCTGTTGAAGACTTCTTCAATCATATCCCATTCTGCTGTTGCATCTTCCGGGATTGGTTGCAAATCGCCTTCTGTGCCGTTCTCGTTTTCGATATACGAGTAAGCTTGGATTTCCACCTCACCGTTCTCATCTTCTTCTGCACTTGCAGGAATTAAGAGAACGTAGTTTTTACCAAATTCTTCTTGACCGTCAATTGTCAATAAAATTTCAAACAAGGTTTCATTACCTTGGTCGTCTACCAAAGTAATCAATTCACGCTCGTCGTGGTTGTGGTCATGTTCATGGTCGTGATGATGTGCCATGTTTATCTCCTTTATATTTTAAAATGTTCTATCTAAATAATTTTGCAAAATCAGCTGGGCTGCCAATTTATCAATCACTTTTTTGCGCTTGCCGCGGCTAATGTCTGCCTGCTCAATCAACATACGTTCAGCCGCTACAGTGGTCAAGCGCTCATCCTGGTAATCAACAGGCAGTCCGTACTGTTCCACCAATAAATCACCGTAGGCTTGACTGGCCTCAACACGCGGACCGCTAGTATTGTTCATGTTCTTGGGTAGGCCAACAACAAACTTGTCCACCTTATACTGGGAAACAAGTTCGCTCAGCCTTTCAAAACCGAACTCACCTTTTTCTTCATTTATAGGAATAATTTCTAAACCCTGGGCCGTAAAGCCCAAGGGATCCGAAATGGCTACACCGACGGTTTTTGAACCGACATCTAATCCCATAATTCTCATTAGAGGTCAATCCCATTCCCTTTCAAGTAGTAGCGTACCAATTCTTCAATGATTTCGTCGCGCTCATGTTTACGAATCTGATTACGGGCATCATTGTAGCGAGGGATATAAGCAGGGTCCCCACTCAAGACATAGCCGATAATCTGATTGATTGGATTGTAGCCTTTCTCGTCAAGCGACCGATAAACACTGGTCAGCGTTTTGCTGATTTCTTGCTTATCTGTATCGTCCAGACGAAAACGGACAGTTTCTTCTGTGAATCCCATACTTACACCTTCTTTCCTTATCTTATAGTCTATTATACCACATATAGCCCCTAAACTCAATGATATAGCATAAAAGAACCCTAGAGCTAGAGTTCTTTCATCTACTTTATAGGGCTGCTCTCATCCGAGCTTGAGCATTTTCTACATTACGCACTGAGCGTGGCAGGAAGGCACGAATGTCATCTTCCTTATAGCCTACCTGAAGACGTTTCTCGTCAATCAGAATCGGGCTTTTCAAAATCCGAGGATTTGAGGTAATTAAATCAATAACCTCATTAACGCTTAAATCCTCAATATCGAAGTCCAAGCTCTTAGCATAACGGTTTTTTGAAGAAACAATACTTGCAATACCATTCTCTGTCTTGGTCAAAATGTTCATAATTTCTTCCTTAGTAATGGCTTCTTTTGCAAGGTTATGCTCGTTGTATGAAAGTTGGTGAGCATTTAACCAATTTTTTGCTTTTTTACAAGAGGTACAACTAGATACAGTATAAATTTTAATCATGTAGTCACTCCTTTGCTACATCTTCGTAAACACATTATAAACCATTATACCACAAAATCCCTCAGTCTGCAGACCTATTTTGCAAAAAAACTTTAAATTTAAGGGGGAAAATTCGGTTTTTATGAGAAAAAAGCCTAGCTAGACTAGACTTTTTCGGAATTATTCTTCTAATTCGATGCCGCCATCGAGGTCAAGTACTACTTCTTCCAATTCTACATTGGTTTCTGTTTCAGTAGCAGGAACTTCTTCAGTAGCTTCCGCCTTTGCATCAGCCGTTTCAGCTGGTGCGTTATCATCTTCAATCAAACCGTAGTGAATACGGATTTTGCGGTCGATTTCTGCAAAAATTTCTGGATTTTCAGCCAAGAACTTCTTAGCATTTTCCGAACCTTGACCGATTTTCTCATCGTTGTAAGAATACCAAGCACCTGCTTTTTTGATGATACCCAAGTCGCTACCGATTTGAATCAACTCGCCCGTCTGCGAAATCCCTTCTCCGTACATGATTTCCACGACAACTTCTTTAAATGGCGGAGCGACCTTGTTTTTCACGACCTTGACCTTGGTTTCCTTACCAACGTTCTGGTCTTTCTGCTCACCCGTACCCTTGATTTGGGTATTGCCACGAACGTCCAAACGAACAGAGGCATAGAACTTCAAGGCACGACCACCCGGCGTGGTTTCTGGGTTACCAAACATGACACCCACTTTTTCACGGAGTTGGTTGATGAAAATAGCAATGGTCTTGGTTTTGTTGATTGATGCACCCAATTTGCGCATGGCCTGAGACATCATACGCGCCTGCAGACCAACGTGGCTATCACCGATGTCACCGTCAATCTCCGCACGCGGTACAAGAGCCGCAACTGAGTCGACAACGACCAAATCAACAGCACCAGAGTCAATCAATTTACCAGCGATTTCCAAGCCCTGCTCACCAGAATCCGGCTGCGACAAGAGCAATTCATCAATGTTAACACCTAGAGCCGCTGCATAAGCAGGATCCAAAGCATGCTCGGCATCGATAAAGGCTGCAATACCGCCTTCTTTTTGACATTGGGCAACCGCATGAAGGGCAACCGTCGTCTTACCAGATGATTCTGGACCGTAAATCTCGACGATACGCCCCTTCGGATAGCCACCAGCGCCCAGAGCGATATCAATCGACAAGCTACCAGAGCTCATGACCTGAACCTTTTGCTCGGCACGCTCACCCAGGCGCATCACTGCCCCCTTACCAAAGTCTTTTTCGATAGACTTGAGAGCGTCATCTAAAGCCTTTTTGCGCTCATCTCCATATTTTTTAGTAATTTCTTCTAATTTTTTCGATGGTTTCTTAGCCAATTTCTTTCTCCTCTTTTTCTAATCAAACCATTATAGCAAAGTTCTGCTATTTCACAAAGTATTTCGTACAAAGTCTAAGGCCTGCAGGCAAGCTAACTGACGCAGATAGAGCCATGAATAGCCCCCTAAATCCACTTCTTTTTGGACAATCCTAGAGGTGCTGACCAAGACCAGACTGACCTTGGCAAGGACGTTGTCAACAGTCGATTGGGGTTTGACAGCCACCGAAACAGCCAGAGTCAAATCTGTCGCCAATTCCTTCCGCAACTGACTGGCTTCTGTCACCAAGCTGTCCGAGCTGATTGGACCCTGACCTCTGACCTGACCCCCGCTAAAATACATCTGGTCTGTCATGGTTGCGCTCAATTCCGCTTGCAACTGACCTCCCGTTCCCTGCTCCAAAATGGACAAGGTTTGCTGCTTGTCAACCAACAAATCCGCAACCGTTTTAGCCAGACTATTGTCCTCACCATAGGCATATAGGTATTTTGCTAAATTATCTCGCTCCAGAATCGTCTTTTCTAGCTGGGCTAGTTTGGCATCTGCCTCTACCTGACTGGTCGCCTTGGTAGACAGGCGCAGGGTGACTTCCCCTGTTTTAGCATAAGGGGCTAGAGTCGGGTCCGTCTGTTGGTCAATCAAGTCTGCCAAGATAGTAACCAACTGACTCTCGCCGATACCAAAGAACCTCAAGACCCGCGAATAGAGTTGTTGCTCGGATTGGGTCAACAGCGGCAGCAAACTCTGGGCAAACATGGCTTTGAGTTCGCTAGGCGGTCCTGGCAAGACAATATAGGTAACGCCGTCTTGTTCAATCATACTCCCTACAGCCAGCCCTGTGGGATTGTGCAAGGGAATAGAACCAGCCACCAATTGAGCCTGACGCTCATTATTGGGTGTGCGAATACGACCGGGACGACTGGCAAAAAAGCGGTTCAGCTTGTCCACGGCCCTCTTGTCAAAGACCAAGTCGCGTCCTAAAAACTGAGCCAGGGTCTGCTTGGTCAAATCGTCCTCCGTCGGTCCCAAACCGCCACAGAGAATGACCATATCACTTCGCTTACTGGCAATCTCCAACACCGACAAAAGACGCTTTTCATTATCGCCTACTGCTGTATGAAAATAGACGTCAATACCCAATTCAGCACATTTTTCAGATAGAAATTGCGCGTTGGTATTGACAATCTGACCGGTCAAAATTTCAGTGCCTACGGCGATGAGTTCTGCTTTCATAATCCTCCTTCTACTTTTGATAGCATGCAGTTACCTGCCTATCTATTAGTTCGTAATTGGGTGGTGGTTTTAGATATTTTTCCAGTCACACGTATTTTCATGGTCGTTAATGAGCCCAGCTGCTTGTAGGAAAGAATAGACGCAGACAGGACCGACAAATTTAAAACCTCGTTTTTTCAAGTCCTTGGAAATAGCCTCGGAAAGGGAGGTTTTAGCAGGAACTTGACGGTAGTCACCAACCGAATTGACCTGTGGGCGACCTGCTAGCCAAGACCAGATATAATGGTCAAAACTGCCGCATTCTTCCTGTAACTTGAGAAAGGCTTGGGCATTGGCACGGGTCGCGTAGAGCTTAGCCTTGTGCCGAATAATAGCTGGATTGTCGAGCAGGGCATCCAGCTGCTGGTCAGTCATGCTAGCAACCGCATGATAGTCATAATCATGAAAGACAGACTTGAAAGCCTGTCGCTTGTTGAGCACAATTTCCCAAGACAGACCTGCTTGATAGGTCTCCAAACAGAGCAATTCAAAGAGAGCCTGCTCCTCATGCAAAGGGCGCCCCCATTCTTGATCATGATAGGCTATATAGAGGGGATTGTTGAGATTGACCCAAGAACAACGGTTCATTTTTTCCCTTTCTAGCATTAACGAATGGCAGTCTGATAAGCATTATAGAGCGATCCTATCAAATCTAGACAAGCTTTATAAGCTTGAACGAGCTCTTCATTTTGAGACAGAAGCACATAAGCCTCTTGCTCCAATATTTGCCTCAGAGGTTCTACCTTACCCTCATAAGCCATATAATCAACTGTTTTTAGATAGGCTTGATAATTTTCCAGGATTGGTACATACGAACCACTCCTATCGCGTAGCTCCGCCTTTCTCACTTGTTCACGATAGTGTCTTTGTAAAAAATAAGCAAAATGCCCGCCAGAATGTTCATCTTTCTGCTTAATTTGCAGACCCGTGTATGTATCCCAATAACCGACATAATTCGGTATTAGAGAAGCAGTTAGACGACCAGAATAGGTATCGCCGAGATGATGGAGTGTCCCAAGGCGAACATAGTCCTGTTGATCCGCCATCAAGGCCTTATAGATGGTCGATATTTTTTCCGTGTCTTTCAAAGATGCTCGAGCTTCAAAAAAGTGGTAATTAGGGTCTATGCGTCCTATGATGACAACTTCTTCATGAGGCATATAGTGATAATCAATAGAAAATTCTTTTCCTGACAAAGGATAGTTTGGTCTATGGCTAGTCCCAGCATGTATCAAATTTAATCTCATCACTATCCTCACTTCATCAACATCTTGAGGGCGGACTTGATGTAATTCTCAGCGGTATCGGTCGTGCCGTCGAAGAATTTCTTGATTTTCTTGAGTTCAGCCGGTCGGTAGCCGAGTGCCTCCATTGCCTCCATTGCTTCTTCCAAGGCATGATTTTCACTGGTCGGAGCCGACGTTTCGACGGGACCTGTTTCTTCGCTCATAACAAACCTGCCTTCCAAGTCCAGCACCATTTGCTGGGCTGTTTTTTTACCGATTTTCGGAAACTTGGTCAGGTAGGTAATATTTTTCTGCTCAATGGCCCGAACCAGCCCGTCATTATCATCCACGGCAATGATGGCTAGAGCTGTTGTCGGACCGATACCAGACACAGAAATCAGGCTGAGAAAGACAGACTTTTCAGCTTCTGTCATAAATCCGTAAAGCAAGTGGGCATCTTCTCGAATGACTTGATGCGTGTACACCGTCACTTCTTGGTTGACATGGCCAGAAAAAGCGTAAGGATTGGCCACATGAAGAATGTAGCCAATACCCGTCACTTCAATGACGATGTATTTAGCAGTGATTTTCGTAAGTTTTCCTTTGATATAGTCGTACATGATTTTCTAATACTTTCCTAATTCTCGTAAAGAGGTGTGATTTTCTTGAATGCGACGGAACATTTTTTCCATGTCCGACTTGCTGAAGTTGACTAAAACTGGGCGACCGTGCGGACAGTTATAAGGATTTTTCGTGTGGGACAGCTGGCGAATGAGGTCACGCGCCGAATAGTCATCCAAGGCATGGTTAGCCTTAATCGACCGCTTGCAGGACATCATAATAGCCAACTCAGCCCGATACTGCTTGATGGAAACTTGGTCGGTCAAGAGCAACATGTCACACATCTCATAGACCCCAGACTCAATTTCCTCTTCCTGCATCCATATCGGATGTTCCCGCAGGATGAATTGGTTGCTACCGTACTCTTCTAGATTGATGCCGACCTGGCGCAGGCTGTCCAACTTACTGGACAGGGTCAGGGCATCATTTTGCGGAAATTCAAAAATGTAAGGCACTAAAAGTTGCTGGGCAGAATTGTCCACCTCGCCAATTTTCTCCCGGTAATATTCGTACTTGACCCGCTCCTGAGCAGCGTGCTGGTCGATGATATAGAGACCGCCCTTACCTTGAGCGAAGAGATAGGTTCCGTGCATCTGACCAAAATATTCTAATTCTGGGAAGGTCGACGTCTGTTCTTGGTCCAGCTGATTGGCCAACTTGGCTAATTCTTTCTGACTGAGGGCTGGATGCTCGACATCCTGCTCGTCTGCTGACAAACGCTGGGCAAATTTGATAGCTGCAGCCTTAGGCTCAGGCTGACTCGACTGCTCTGCCATTTCCAATGGCGCAATCTCCTCCGCCACAACCTCTGGCTTGAGGAAGAAATCTTGCTTGACCGTGTCGTAGTAGAGATTGGTCTCGCGTAGCGGTAACGTCGTCTGCTCAGCCTTGACCTTGGTCCGCGTGCTGGATTTGGCCAGATTTTCCAAAGCATCTGGAATCAAATCTTGCTCCTTGAGGGCTTGAGCAATGGCTTCACGAATGAGCTGCATCAGCTCCTTTTCCTTGGAAATACGGACTTCCTGCTTGGTCGGATGGACATTGACATCAGCCAGATAAGGGTCAATCTCAATGGCAATCACCACCAGTGGAAAACGTCCGACCATGAGCTTACTGCCATATCCTTCCAAAATCGCTCGGTTAAGCAGGAAATTCTTGATGTAGCGGCCGTTGATGAAAATGCTGATGTAGTTGCGGTTGGCCCGGGTCAATTCGGGCAAGGAAACATAGCCTGACACCTGAAAATCCAAGTCCTCGGCAACAATTTCAACCATTTTCTTAGCCGATGCAATACCGTAGACACCAGAAATGGCCTGACGGAGATTGCCTGTTCCAGCAGTGGCAAGCAATTCCCGACCTTCATTTATCAGAGTAAAGCTGATTTCTGGATGGGCTAGACTGAGACGGTTGACAACGTCGATAATGTGAGACAATTCGGCCTGCTGGCTGCGGACATATTTGAGCCGAGCAGGGGTATTGTAAAATAAATCCGAAACCGTCATCTGAGTCCCGACTGGACGGCTGATAGGTTCTTCTTTTTCAACTACCCCGCCCTTAGCCTCCAGCAAGATGCCGTGAGGATGATCCGCAGTGGCCGTTTCAATCACCATCTGGCTGACAGAGGCGATAGAGGGCAGGGCCTCACCACGAAAACCCAAGGTCCGAATACGAAAAAGGTCCGCTTGATTTTTTATCTTGCTAGTCGCATGACGGCGAAGGGCCAAGCGCACCTCATCATGCGCAATGCCCTCGCCGTTGTCCGTAATTTGAATGGCCTTGAGCCCCGCTTCTTCAATCACAATCTGAATCTGAGTCGCGCCTGCATCGATGGAATTTTCCAAAAGCTCCTTAACGACACTGGCCGGACGCTCAATGACCTCTCCGGCTGCAATCTGATTGGCTAGAATATCTGGCAATTCAATAATATGATTTGTTTTAGTTCTCTCATTTGTCATATCTTTTATTATAGCACAAAGACAATATCCTATCGATTTCTTCTATATCAGCTAAAAAGAACGGGCAATTTATAAAAAGAGAACGATATTCCCTAACCTTAGACGAATGTTTTACATCTAAGAGATTATTTGGCTTGTTTCATCTCCTTAAAAAGTGAGTAACATCCCCATCCGCTAAACAGGGCAAAGGCAACTGGCAAGAGAATTTGAGACCAATCAAAGCCTGTGATGAGATTATAAAGAATATAGCCACAATTAAACAATAAGAAAAAACCAAAAAATACAAGTTGAATTGTCTTCATGAAAACTCCTTGTTTATTCCAATATCCATTGTAGCAAATTTTGCTTATACTTAACAAAAATCAAAAATAGCGATATGATAGTATTATGACAAAAGAATTTACCCAGACACAAGTTGAAGAATTAAAGCAAGCACTTAAAAACAAAAATAATGCTCCGCATCATAGAAAAATAC